>JAJDDS010000286.1 GCA_029260195.1 Phycisphaerae bacterium | reverse complement strand
TGTTGACGCTGATCGGCACGGGTGTCGTACTCGTCATACTCTATGGAACCACCGTAGCCAAAGTCGTCGTGCATGATTACGAATTCGGGTTGCTGTACCGCAACGGGCGGCTTCGAACCGCATGCGGCGCCGGCGCCCATCGCTTCTTCCGGTTCCGGTCCGAGATGAAGGTACTCGACAAGCGCCGCACGACCATCACGGTTTCCGGTCAGGAGTTGCTCAGCGCGGACAACGTGGGCCTAAAGGTCAGCGTCGCGGCGATCTACGAGATCACCGATCCAGAGAAGGCGGTACACACGGTCGCCGACTACCGGGAATCACTCTACGTTTCGCTGCAATGGGCAGCCCGGTCTGAAGTGAGCGGCGCCATCATCGACGATGTTCTCAGCCGACGGCAGGCGCTGGGCGAGTGCTTGCTTGAGCGCGTGACACCCGACGCCACGGCGATGGGCATCAAGCTGCACACGGTCGACATTAAGGACGTCATGTTCCCCGGGGAACTCAAGAAGATCTTCGCCGAGGTGGTCAAGGCGCAAAAGGAGGCACAGGCATCGCTCGAGCGGGCTCGCGGCGAGACTGCCGCGCTGCGCAGCCTAGCCAACGCCGCCAAGATGTTGGAGGCGAACCCGAACCTCTTGAAACTCAGAACGTTGCAGACCGTCTCCGGATTTGCGGCGACACCGGGTAACACCATTGTGCTCGGCGCTTCGAACGACATCCTACCGGTTGCATCGTCATGACAAATCTGCGGCGCCCAGCCGCCGGGCTAGAACACCACGTAGCGATTCAATCCAGCCACTTGCGCTTTTTGAGTTTCTGGGGGACGTAGGCGTCTGCGATGAAGGAGAAGTCCTTGTTGGAGAGGGCTTCCAGCTCGAGCTTGACGCCGAGCTTGAGCATGTGCTTGATCTCCCGCTGCCAACGGCGATCGGCGAACCACGGATAGTGCATGATCTCCTTAGCACGGGCGATGTCCTTGTCGTTCAAACGCAACGTCAGATTCGGCGCGATGTCGAACTCGGCTGCGTCGTAGCTGCTCATGCCGATGAACCGCGCCTGTGGGACCGCCATCCGGGCCGACTCGAAGGCCAGGTTGATCGAACCCTGCTTGACCACACTGTAGATATAGTAGCCCCACGGGTCGTTATCGACCAGGACGTAGAGCGGCAGCTTGAGTTCGTTCACCATGCGGAAGCACAAACGTCGCACGCCGCGCGGCGGCTGACCTCTGCCGGTGATGAGCATGCACTTGTGCTTTTCCCAGAAGCGGTCCTCGTTAAACCGGCCCCAGATGGCGGCTTTCTCGACGAGGAGAATGAACTTGGCGTTGCTCTTGACCAGTTGGACGACGTCGGGCTCGACGATGGACGGGACAGCCCATCCGCCGCTTCCCATGCGCGACAGGTCGATCTCGTCGCCGGAGTCGCGGATGGTCATGGGTCCGACCATGGTACCGTCGGGATTGGCGAAGATGCGCAACTCTTCACGGAGCGTTTTGAGCGTCACCTCGAGATCCTCGATGACCGGATCGGATTCGTCCTGATCGGTGAACGTCTCCTCCTTGGTGCCCTCGACGGTGTGTTTGCAGCGGTAGAACATGTCACGGATGCTGGTGGTCTTGTGCTGCTCCTGGAGTTTGAGCAGCTCGCTGGACATGAGCATGGTCTGCATGAACCGCCGTGCGTTGCCCAGGTCGAAGAACGGCCGTTCCGCCGTCGCGTCGCCCATCTCGATGATGCCCTTGCGCTTGTTGAACGAGACGTTGCTCAGCGTGCGCGTGGGAACGGAGATCGTCGGATTCCGCTTGGCGTCGATGTGCTTGATGACCGACTCAGCCAACCCGGTGATTTGGCTTTGCGTCTTCGTTTGCGTACCGCGCTTGGAAGCGTCGCCGCTCATCTTGGACACGGCTTTGCGCTTCGTAGTCTTCTTTTTCGCCATTCGAGTTTCCTAATCGTCATGGTAGGGCGGGTTTTACCCGCCGATTCAGCGAGTTCTGATCTCGCTTACCGAAAAAAAAGGCCTGAATAACCAAGTAAGCCACAACGACGCCTCCACAACAACGGGAAATCGGGTCATCGAACCCCGGGAACACTTGGAGGTGGAACGCACACATAGCGAGCAACAATGCGAGCCCAATGTTCTTGCCATTCTGTGTCGTCCAAATGCACACGACTCCAGCCAGCACCCATGCCGCAATGTATGCTATGCGCCAGCACATTGTCAGTCTCCTCGGCGGGTGGAACCCGCCCTACTCGCCCACGACGTAAGTTGTGATCGGCGTCCACGCTGTCCAATCCCGGTCCAGCCAACCTAATTGCAAATGGCGATGCACGCTCGACCACGGCCAATCGAGGGGGTCGCGCACGTAGCCATGTTTGACCGGGTTCAAGTGAATGTAATCACGGTACGCGTACATCTCATTCTCGTCACGAACACGATGCTCCCAATAGCGCGGCTGCCAGACACCCCGCTCGTTGTGGCGGCGACGGCTGTCGGTTACCGGCAGCGCGGTACCGCCCGAGGACAAGTACCCTTGCGTGAAGCGCCGCTTGATGTTCGCCCAACGGAGCGGGAAATCGTCATCACCGGGCGGAAGCGCCCAGACACAGTGCAAGTGATCCGGGAGCAGCACGCAGGCGAACATGTCGAACGCCCAACGCTGCCGGACCTCGACGAAAGCGCGACGGAGGATCTTCCGTGCGGCCTCGTTGTCGAACAGACGTCGACGACCTTGAGCCACAACCGTGAAGAAGTATGTAGCACCGTCCTCGCGCCATCGGACGTAGTTTGGCATTTCTGCATTCTACTTGGCGGCGCCGGCGGGTGGAACCCGCCCTACCTGCTCCGAGCCACCCTGACGGTTACGATTTCCGCTTCTTCTTGCCGCGGGTGTTGGTCTTCTTTTTCTTGGATTTCCCGCCGGCGCGGGTGCGGCGTTCGGTGATGACCCGGGGGTCGTCGTCATCAAAAAGCGCCTCCACCGCGTGGACGGCGTTGTCCTCGACGATCACCGTGTTCTCGTCCTTCGGTTCCCTCTTCTTCTTCCTGATGATCTGGCCGTGCTCGTCGAGTTCGCGGTCAGCCAATTCCGTCCGGCGGCGCGCGATGGCGAGCAGGTCATCGTTCAATCGCGTCTTGCTCTGTCCGGTGATCGAGTTCAGCGCGGCGGATACCTCCGGGATGTAACGCAGGAACGCGCTCCGCCGCTCACCTTCGCGCTGCGTCCGCTTGCGACGACGGATAAACGTCTGCAACTTGCGTGCGCACTCACGGACACCGAGGCCGACTTCTTTTCGGATCTCGTCGTAGTCGGCGATGGCTTCCTTTGATTCGGACGTGAACGGCACCCACACGCTGGCGAAATGGACCATGGCGATCAGCGGTCCGCTTGGCAGGGCGCCGGAGCTTTGCTGCACGCCGTACGATCGCCAGTTCGCGTCGAGGATGGCCTTGTAGATGGCGCAGTGTGACTGCTGATAGAGGAGCGGCACTCGATTGGCGAATCGGATGAGACGAGCTTGCTGATCGCCGGGCAGCTCGCCGCCGAATGCCAGTCCGACCTCGACCTGAAACGGGTTTCCACGGTAGACGGTCGGGCTACGGCTTGAGGCGGTGTAGAACTCCGCCTTGAGTCCCTTGAGTAGACCGGCCAGGATCTGGCGCGTTCCGATCGGCGACAGACAGTCGGTCGACGGGGCCATGATCTTGACGCCCTGAAAGGCCTTGTAGATGCGTTCCGCCGCGTGAGAGTCGACCTGCTTGACCCACGTTCTCGGCGTCACTTTCGCCGCCGCGCAGACGGCCTTGCAGACCGTCGGGCTGACGCGCGAGAACTCCTTTTGGAGAAACGCGCCGACCTGCTGGGAGTTCGTCTCCTTCAGCATCTTCATGAGAATACCGAGCTCAATCCCGTGCGGATGTGGCTTGATCTCGCGCGTCTCCTCGGGGAGTTCGTCGCTCGCGCGCTCGCACGTGATGCGCGCGCCCGCGGGATTGGTGTAGTGCAACTCCACGTGCGGATTTGCGATGGCGGTTTGTTCGAGGTACTCGTCGATGCCTTGCCGGCCCTTGACGTAGCTGGCGACTAGGTCAATGGTGACCTGCGTACCGTGCGCCCAATCCACCTCAATCTCATCGTCGTGCATGATCTCGGGACGGTTCTTCTTCGTGTCGATGGCCAACTTGTAGTGGTGGGCGTGGGATCGCTTGGACGTGCGGCTGACGATACCGATCGGCTTGCCCGTCGTAATGAGTCCGTACATGCCCGCCGCGCTGATTCCGATGCCTTGTTGCCCACGGCACATCTTGAGGCGGTGAAACTTCGAGCCGTAGAGCAGTTTTCCGAAGATATTGGGGATCTGGGCTTTCACGATACCGGGACCGTTGTCGCGGACGACGACGCGGAAGCGGTCTTCAGCGCGTTGCGTCACAGTCACGTGCAGCCCGGGCAGGATGCGCGCCTCTTCGCAAGCATCGAGGCTGTTGTCAACGGCCTCCTTGACCGTAGTGAGCAGCGCTTTGCGTTTGTTATCGAATCCGAGCAGGTGCCGATTCTTCGCGAAGAACTCCGAGATCGAAATCTCGCGCTGCTGGGAAGCCATGCGTTCGGCGACGCCGCTCGTCACCGCCCGCTTCGTTTTCGCGGACGTTCGTTCGACCGCGACGTTCGACTTGATGCCGTTCGTGCGGCTCGGCGCGACCGCCTCTGTTGCAATTCGTTGGGTCGGTTTCGCTGAACGGGATGCTCGTGACGCGGCTGCGGAGAATGTGAAGGTCATTTGGTCGCGCGCTGCGTCCGGTTCGGCGTCGTGGTTGGTGTTCATGTCGGCCATCCTGGCGGCTGGAGGGTTGCGGCTCCGTCCGTTCTGTGCGGATCATACCGGATGTCGTCAACCAATCCAAGCGAGGATCGCTTGGGCGTCGATGCGATCGCCCGCGCGCGAAACGAGCCCGCGCGTCCCGCGCGAGCTCGTGTTCGCATAAGCAAGCTGTGTGGGGAAAACGCTTGCCTCAGAAGTCTATGACCGACGCCCGCGTTTGATCCCGCATGCCAGCACCGCCAGAATCGCGAGCGCGCCGGGTTCGGGCAGGATGTTCAGGTTCTCCATATCAGCAAAAACCGTGGAGCCTCCCGGTGGAGCATCAAGGAAGTTATCGATGTCAACGGTCGCCCCGTTCGCGTCGCCGGTGTGCCACTCGAAGAGCGAGGTCAGCAGGTCGCCTTCAGTCGGGAGCGAAACACCCGACAGGTCGCCGCCGTATACGGCGTTGATGAATGAACCGCTGCCCGCATACGAGCCGGGAAGAACCTCCATGAGCTCAAAATCGGTGAGCATCGCCTCGAACAGGAGGACGCCCGGACCTTCCGGGACGATGTTCATCATGGTCAGCAGGCCGCCGCCGAACGAACCGTGCGCCAGATCATCGTTCGGATCGCCCATCTCGCTCAAGAGGGCGACCGACAGGTGCAATTCGACGTCGCTCAGCGTCGCCTGAGTCTGGTCGTCAAACGTGGCGATGAGCCCCAGTCCAGTATCACTGAGTTCCAGGACCCCCGGTGTTATGTCACCGGGATATGTATAGGTCGTGGCTACGTTGGACGTACCAAGACTGATCAAAACGTCCGCCGACGCCTGAGCAGCCACACACATCGTGAGTCCCGCCACTACCAGGGTGCCTCCGCGAAAACTTCGCAAAGCGTGCATCATTCTCTCTCCCAACCGTCTGCATGAGATCGGAGGCGGCTCCCCCCCTCCCACTCATTCCGATGGTTCACCTACGATCACGCATGGCGCCGGCGACGACCGCACAGCCCCGCTACCAATACAAACAACAGACCCGAGGCGGGCTCGGGGATGGGATTAATGTTCACTTTGATGGCGCCGGAGTGATCGACATCGAGGCTGTCGAAGTCGTCCGTACTGGGTTGGATGAGGAATCCCAGCCCCGCGAGCGTGGCTGCGACATCGAAGTCTGCCGCCAGCGCTCCCCCCGTAATCGGAACGTCACCGCCCGCGATCAACATCACGTCGCGAATTGCTGTTTCCGCGTAGATCAGTTCGGCATTGACCAAGTTGGACCCTGCAAGCAGAGTCGTCTCGCCAGCCGACAGCTCGAACTGAACCGACGCGAACATCCCGGCAGCGAGCGGCGGGCTCGACAAATCTGTCAGCACCTCGGCCGTCAGAGTGAACGAGACACCAGAGATGAACTCCGGAACCGTCTCGCCGCCGACCGACCTCTCGACCAAGATCGTCAACGAATCGATCGCGACTGACAGCGTGCCCTCCTGCGCAATCTCGTCGTAGTCGTACGCGAGTGGTGGTGGACCGGGGATCCCCACGTAATCCACCAGAATGGTCTCGATCGGCTCGCTCCGCGCCGTGGTGGCTGCTACCGCCACGAAGGCAAGAGCCAGCAAACCGTACCTACGGCACGCGAGGATGTTTTTTTGTCCCATGTATTGTCGTAGCGAGAGGGTGACACGCGGACAAGCTCAAGGTTCGCAACCAACCATGCCAGAGGCCTACCGAACGGAGCCGACGCTGCTCTGCGCAGCCGCTCAACACCGTCACAGCATCGCTGGATGAAACCCTGTTGCGGCTGGACGGCCATCGCGTCCGCCGCTTGGGCGCGCTCTCTCTTCCTCCTTCCTCCAATCTCCCACGGCACCCGAATCTCCCATGATCAGGCACCGGTCCCACCAGGCCAGTATAGTGAGGCCGATGACGGGATTGCAACCGTTCTCTGTGATCTTTTTTTCGATCGGCCCGGCGCCGAACCCCTTCGGGCTTTGGCGCCGGATTTTTTATCGGCTGAGCGGTCGGATTGGGGGGTGACGACACGGACCGAATCTGGTAGACTGTCGCCTGCCGTACGGCGCGGCGCGAACCTCCGTAAACCCTTGTGATGTAAGTGCTTACGTTGTTGCCCAGGGGGCCGTTTCGCGTAGTCTGACGCTCCGAACATCCAACAGTGAGTGAGGCCCACGTTTTGATCGTCGCGCCGCTTCGACAATCCACCTGGAACGACGTCGTCGAACACGTGCGCCTGCACTCGCCGGACATCTCGCGCGGTTGGTTCACCGGACTCAAACCGACCGACTTGAGTGGTGGCACGCTCGTCATCACCGCAGCCAACGCTCCGCAGGTCCGGTATCTCAATGAGCATTGTCAGCGCGCGTTCGCCGAAGCGGCACAAGCCGCCACCGGGCGGTTGATCGCCGTTCGCTTTCACACGGACAACACCGTCGACGAGACGGATGCGCTCGCTTTTGACGCCGGGCACACACCTGTGCAGTTGACCGACGACTATCTCTTCTCAAATTTCATCACCGGCCCCTGCAATCGTCTTGCGCACGCCGCCTCCGTCGCGGTCGCGGACAAGCCCGGCAAAGCCTACAACCCGTTGTTCGTGCACGGGGACGTTGGCCTGGGGAAGACGCACTTGCTCCAAGCCATTTGCCACGAAATCCGCCAACAGAATCCGGTCACCAACATCGTCTATATCTCTTGTGAGACGTTCACCAATCACTTCCTAAACGCCGTCGAGCGTGGCGCCCTCAACCAGTTCCGCTACTGGTACCGACACGCCGATCTCCTCGTGATCGACGACATCCAGTTCCTGGCGGAGCGCGAACGCAGCCAAGAGGAGTTTTTTCACACGTTCAACACGCTGTATCAATCCCAGAGGCAGATCGTGCTCTCTGCGGATTGCAGCCCCGTAAACATCCCCAGCCTCGAGGAGCGATTGGTGAGCCGGTTCAACTCGGGGCTGGTCGCGCTGGTCGATCGGCCTTGCCTTGAGACGCGGATGGCGATCGTCCGGGCGAAGATGAAACTTCGCTGCATCGAGGTGCCAGAGGAGGTCATCAAGATCATCGCCACACGGATCGACTCCAACGTGCGCGAACTCGAAGGCGCGCTCGCCAAACTCGACCTCATCAGCCAAACGCGCGACGGCACCATAGACGCGGAACTCGCGATGACGGCGCTCGGCGGTTCCCCGCTCAAACCGAATGTCGGCATCCCATCCATTCTCAACGAAGTCGCGGTACGGTTTGGGCTGCGCCTTGCCGACCTGCAGGGCAAGAAACGAACCAAGTCCATCGCCTTCCCGCGGCAAATCTGCATGTACCTCGCCCGAGAATTGACGACCCTGAGTTTCGGGGAAATAGGTGGCTATTTCGGGGGAAGAGACCATACTACGGTGATTCATGCGTGCCGGCTGATCAAGGAACGACGCGAACAGGACGCCGGACTTGACGCCGAACTTCAAGACCTACGGATGAACCTGAGGAACGCATCTTGACCAACCCCGTGCGAAACGTTGTTGTGTTTCACGGCGAAACGCGCCTAACCTCTGGCGTGCGCCGCTACGGACCGAGATCTGTGACATCATGGGCGTAAAATCGCAGAAAATACAACAGGTTTTCCACCGACCGTGCGACCTGTGGATGGGCCACAACCCTTTGCTCGTCAATAGTTTGTGTTTTTCGTTTTGGTTTTTCCGTACGTTATCAACAACACATACGGTTAATAAGTTCTTTTCTTTGAATACAGAATTCTAATCACCCCCTGACTCCTTGCGTTGGGTAGGATGCACATGAAACTCTCCATCAACCGAGCCGAGTTGGCCGATGCCTTGGCGGTCGCCGGGAGCGTAGCTCCGGCGCGCACACCCAAACCGATTCTCCAGTGCGTTCTGATTGAAGCCCACAGCGATTACGTTCGTCTTTCAGCAACGGACCTCGAAGTTGGCGTGCGGCACAACATCAGCCAAGTCGACGTGGACACGACCGGGACCATGGCGGTCTCCGTCGACAAGCTCGGACAAATCGTTCGTGAATCGCACGAGGAAGCCCTCGCCTTCGAGGCGATCGACGACACGCTTCACGTCCGCGGACACGACAGCCATTTCCAGGTCAACGCTCAGGATTTCAACGCCTTCCCCCCTGTTCCCGAAATCGACGGCGATCTCGATTTCGAGATAGAGGTGGACGCTCTGCGGCGCCTGAGCGACTGGACGATATTCGCAGCCGCACGTGAGAATACGCGCTACGCGATCAATGGCGTTCTTTGGGAGCGGAAAGGGGACGAGCTGACCATGGTCGCCACCGACGGGCGCCGCTTGTCCAAAGCGGCGGAATCGGTCAAGGGGGGCGGCGGTGAGCATCGAGCGATCGTTCCCACCAAGGCGATGCAATTGTTCGCTCGCGCGTTGACCGACGGCGCGGGCGGTGCGGGGATAAAGTTCACGCCGAGCCAAGTGCTCCTGAAAACGGCGCGGGCGACCGTGAGTGCGTCGTTACTGGAAGGACATTTCCCCAAGTACGAGGACGTCATTCCGCGTGACGGGGACAAGACCGTGGTTTTCGATACACAAGAGCTGCTCAGCGCGGTGCGCCGGGCGGCGTTACTCACGAACGAAGAGTCGAAGGGGGTCAAACTGGCGTTCTCCCGCGGTACGTTGACGCTGTCGAGTCGGGCTCCCGAGCAAGGCGAAGCCGTTGTCACCGTGGCGATCGAATACGACGATGAAGACATCTCGATCGGGTTTAACCCGGTGTTTTTGACCGATGTTCTGCGCGCCGTATCGACCGACAAAATCCGTTTCGAGTTTAAGGAGGCTGCACGCCCGGGCCTTTTCCGTATGAGCGATGCGTTCCTCTATGTCGTGATGCCGGTCAATCTCGCGTAACCAAAATGGAGTCGTTCGGTTTCGTGGTAGATGCGCGTCAGCTTGGATGGGTGATGACCAATCGCCGCCACCGCTCGCGGACAGCGGCGTTGGCGACCGTGGCTGAAGACGTCGTGCGCCGCGCGGAGCGACGAGTGGCGGACCCGGGGCAGGAGATACGTGATATGGTCGCGGGGCTCGTCGACGAGGACTTCGCAACGCATTGCTCGCTCGGATCCGTGCGGGACGGCGTGCTGACTGTTCTCGTGCGCGATGAAAGTTTGGTATACGCTTATCGGGTCCGATGGACGCTGGAGATTCTCGATGGCATACGGGCGGCTTGCCCGCGGTCACGGATTCGTCGTGTGCGATTCGTGAAGGGTGATCCTGCGAGCGGTGCCGCCAGTGGACGGTGAGAACAAGGGCAGTAGAGCGGTTCGATCATGACGGTGACAAATTCAGATGACGCGGCGATGAGCGACGTATCAGCCGTAGCCACCGGCGCGGCGGTGCCTCCCTTGCCGACCGACGCGCCGGCGAAGAGCGGAGGTACTTACGACGAGTCAGCCATTACCGTGCTGGAAGGGCTGTCCGCCGTGCGGCATCGCCCGGCGATGTACATCGGCGGGACCGGCGCCAGTGGCCTGCACCACTTGGTCTACGAAGTCGTCGACAACGCCATCGACGAAGTGATGGCTGGGTACGGCAGCAACATCCTCGTGAAGCTCAACGCCGACGGCAGTTGCACGGTGGTGGATGACGGCCGAGGCATTCCCGTCGGCGTGAAGGCAAGCGACAACCCGCAGCTTGATGGAAAGAGGGCCCTCGAAATCGTGATGACCGTCCTGCACGCAGGGGGCAAGTTTGACCGCGACAGTTACAAGGTCTCGGGCGGGTTGCACGGTGTCGGTGTCAGCGTGGTGAACGCCTTGAGCGAGTGGTGCAGCGTCGAGGTCAGCCGCGAGGGGCATATCCACTCGATGCGCTTCGGGCGCGGCGACGTCGTGCAGGAATACAAGGTCATTGGCGCCTCCGAAAAAACCGGAACACGCGTCGAGTTCAAACCCGACCCCGATATCTTCCCCGACTGCGAGTTTAGGTATGACACGCTCTTAACGCGATTGCGCGAGTTGGCCTACCTCAACGAGGGCTTAACCGTCCAACTCGTCGACGAGCGATCCGCCAAAGAGGCGACGCTCCACTACGAGGATGGGCTGCGGGCGTTCGTGACCTATCTCAGTGCCGGCGGCGAACGGATCCACAAGGAGATAATCGCCCTGCGCGCCTCCGATGAGCAAAACGGACTCGTTGCCGAGATCGCGTTTTGCTATACGGATACCTACTCCGAGAACCTGCTCTGCTTCGCGAACAACATCCACAACGTACACGGCGGCGTTCACCTCTCCGCGTTCAAGTCCGCGCTCACGCGAGTTATGAACGTCTACGCCAAGAAGGAGAACCTCCTCAAAGGCAGCCTCAACCCAGTCGGCGATGACTTCCGCGAAGGACTCACCGCCGTGATCTCCGTCAAGGTTCCCGAACCCCAATTCGAGGGACAGACCAAGGTCAAACTCCTCAACCCCGAGGTAGAGTCGTTCGTTCAGCAGACCGTCAACGAACAGCTCGCCAACTATCTTGAGGAGAACCCCCCCGAAGCCAAGCGCATCGTCGAAAAAGGTATCCAGGCGGCGCTCGCCAGAGAAGCGTCCCGCAAGGCGCGCGACCTAGCGCGCAAGAGCGTCCTGAGTGGCGGAGGACTGCCCGGCAAGTTGTGGGACTGCCGCAGTAAAGACGCGGACGAGACCGAACTCTATCTCGTCGAGGGTGACTCCGCCGGTGGAATCGCGAAACAGGGACGCGACGCGTTCACGCAGGCGATTCTGCCACTCAAGGGCAAAATATTAAACGTCGAAAAAGCGCGTGTGGATAAGATGTTGTCACACGACGAAATCACTAAAATGATCTCTGCCATTGGCTGTGGTATCGGTCGGGATGAGTTTGATCTGTCCAAGCGGCGCTACGGCAAGATCATCATTATGACCGACGCCGACATCGACGGAAGCCACATCCGAACGCTGCTACTGACCTTCCTCTTCCGCCATATGAGACCGCTTGTTGACGACGGTCGGATCTATGTCGCCCAGCCACCGCTCTATCAGGTCAAGAAAGGCAAGCACATCGAATACGTCATCAACGATCAGGAATTGAACGCCAAGCTCTCGCATCTTGGTTTGGTCGATACCAAACTGATTGTGTGTGACGCCGAGGGCGAGCGCACCATCGAAGGAGGTGAACTCGCCAAGCTTACCAACACACTGGACGCCATAGAATCACAATCACACACGCTGCGCCGCCGCGGCGTCGATCTCACCGAAGTGCTCTGTGACTACCGCGACCCAATTCTGGGGCTGCCAACCATCCTTGCCCAGGTGTACCGCCCCGGAAGTGACCAGCCCGAACGCCACTTCTTCCACGACGACGAAACCCTAATGGAGTTCCGCGACACCGAAGCCGCGGAGCACGGCCCGGTCGAGGTCATAGAATCCCGCCACGTCAACACGGCGGACAAGAACGGAAACGGAAAGGACGACGTTGTCCCCGACCACAGAATCGTTCGATTCGAACTTGGTGAGTGTCGTCTGCTGGGCCGAGACTTGGAAGTGATCGAGTCGATGGGGTTGAGCGCGGACGACTACTTCCTCGAGCGCGTCGAGAACGTGGCTGGCGAACTACCGCCGGCTAGATTCTTGCTTCGCCATGGCGATCACGAACTCGTCGAGCTGAGCAACC
Source organism: Phycisphaerae bacterium (assembly GCA_029260195.1). Lineage (GTDB taxonomy): Bacteria > Planctomycetota > Phycisphaerae > UBA1845 > UBA1845 > OFTM321. Next base: position 1,417 of record JAJDDS010000286.1, on the reverse strand, counting down.
TTGCGCGAGTGGCCCGGGGAATCCGCGATCTAGGCGGCGAGGGCATGTCCATCAAACGCTACAAGGGCCTGGGCGAGATGAACGCCGATGAGCTCTGGGAGACGACCATGGATCGCTCCAAGCGAACGCTTCTTCGCGTCACCATTTCGAACGACATGGACGATCCCGAACAACTCGACCAGGACGCCCGCGAAGCCGACCGGATCTTCCGCGTTCTCATGGGCGGAAACGTCGACGAACGGCGGCAGTTCATCGAGGACAACGCGCTCCACGTCAAGAACCTGGACGTTTAACTCGGCACAAGCCCGCGAAACCGAATAACCCTCACGATCTCCCATAATTCGTAGCCCTAGGCAGCCGATGGGATTTGGCGCGAATGCTGGATCGCACCGCGCCAGGCCGGTGACCTGCCCCCACCATGCCTCACGAGTTCGTCCTCGGAGAGCATCAAGGATACAGCTAATGAGTATTAATGCTACCGACAAAGGAATTAGCTTTACTTCGCCAGATCTTATGATAAGTATAAGGCGAACGAGGTTATTCTCGTACAATACTAGTGTTGTTGGGTAAGGAGATGCATGCGATGGAACGGACCGGATTGCGAGACTTCCTGGAGATTCCGTACGACGAACTCGAGGAGATGAATCTCCAAGCCAAGGAACAACGTATCGGACGTGTTTCGCGAGAGAAGATCGAGGAGGAACGGCGCCGGTATTTGGCCTCCGAGAAACGCATCAAAGCCGTCACCGTCTGCTTCTCGGACGTTGAGGGACGCATGCACATGCTTGATTACGACAAGAAGTTCCTCCTCAAGTCAGCCGACAACCTCACGTTCGACGGCTCGTCAATTCGTGGCTTCACCGTGCAGAAGGAGTCCGACCTGCGACTCGTGATCGACTGGCCGGCATTCTATTGGTTGCCCGCGGACATCTTCGGCCCGGGCAAGGTGCTGGTATTCAGCTACGTGCATAATCGCGATGGGTCGCCCTACCACCCGGACATCCGCGGCCGCCTCAAGGCGATGACCGAGGAACTCCACCGCAAGGATGGCACGACCGCCAACATAGCTGCCGAAATCGAGGGATTTCTCTTCAAAGGGCGGGAGGCGGAACGGCTCTATCCCGAAACCGGCCAGTTTGAGTTCTGCTCGAAGGGCGGTTACTACCACTCGCTTCCGCAGGAACCGTTGCGCCAGTTCATCGATACGGCGGCGGAAGTTCAGCGAGCCATGGGCTTCGGCAACGAGAAAGACCACCCAGAGGTCGCCCCATCGCAGTTCGAGATGAACTGGGGGCACGCGGAAGCCACCGTGGCTGCGGATCAGATTCAGCTCTACAAACTGGTCTGCCGCCGCGTCGCACACCACTTCGAACTGACCGCCAGTTTCCTACCGAAGCCGGTGACCGACATCAACGGC
>JAJDDS010000285.1 GCA_029260195.1 Phycisphaerae bacterium | reverse complement strand
CCGATCGCCGACATGTTGACGCGGATTCGTAACGCCGCGCGTGCCCGCAAGGTGGACGTCAAGATTCCGTCTTCGAAGGTGAAGGTTGGGATCGCCGAGGTTCTCAAGTGTGAGGGCTACGTGGGCGAGTACGACGTGATTGAGGATACCAAGCAAGGACAGCTTCGGATCGCGCTGAAGTACGGTCGGCATGGCGAGGATGTGATTCATTCGATTCGTCGCGCGTCGCGGCCGGGATGCCGGCGGTACGTCGGCGTCGACGGACTGCCGAAGGTCCTGGATGGTCTTGGAATCGCGGTTGTGTCGACGAGTCAGGGCGTTCTGAGCGACCGAGCGTGTCGCGAGCGTCGGATCGGCGGCGAGCTGTTGTGCATGGTTTATTGAGGCTTGTGGTCGAGGGTAATCGCGAATGTCTCGGGTAGGTAATAAACCGATCTCAGTTCCCGGCGGCGTCAACGTCGGCGTCAACGGCAAGAGTGTCGACGTCTCGGGTCCGCTGGGAAAGTTGAACTGGTCCGTTCCAGGTTGGATTGGTGTGGCGCCAAGTGAGGACAAGAAGTTCATCGTGGTGACACGCACGGGCGACGCTAAGGAAGCCCGGGCGTTGCACGGACTTTCACGGGCATTGATCGCGAACATGGTCGAGGGTGTCACCAAAGGTTTCGAGCGAAAGCTGGAGATCTACGGGACCGGTTACGGGTGCAACGTCGCTGGCCGAAAGCTGCATTTGAATATTGGGTTCATGGGACGCGGCGGTAAGAACAAGCCGCAGTTTGAGTTGGATATTCCGCAGGGCGTTGATATCGACATCGAAGTTGCGGCTTCTCGCGGTGACAGCGAACCAGCAAAGATGACCGTCAAGGGTTGTGACAAGCAGGCGGTCGGGCACTTCGCTGCTTCGGTGCGCAAGCTGCGTCCACCCGAACCCTACAAGGGTAAGGGCATTCGTTACGCCGGCGAGCACGTTCGGCGTAAGCAGGGCAAGGCGCTGGCGGGTGCGGGTCGCTAAGCGTTGGTTTTGGAAATGGAGACGTACTAGAACTGATGGCTGCCAACCGTGTCAAACAGGTTCGGCGATCCCGGCGCAAGCGGCGGATTCGCAAGAAAATATCGGGCACCGCCGAACGCCCTCGACTTTCGGTGACTCGCGGATTGCGGAATATCGGCGCCCAGTTGATCGATGACGACGGCGGTGTGACGTTGTGCCAGGTCTCAACGTTGAACAAGGACGTTCGCGACGAAGTCCCCTACGGGGGAAACAAGAACGCAGCCCAGCGCGTCGGTCAGCTTCTGGCTGAGCGCGCGGCGGGCAAGGGTATCACCGCGATCGCGTTCGACCGAAATGGCTACAGATTCCACGGGCGTCTTAAGGCGTTGGCTGATGCCGCCCGCGAAGGTGGTTTGAAGTTTTAGGTTATTGAAAGTACGGCCGGCTGACCGGTCGGGCGGGACACGAACGCTATGAGCCGAGGACATCAGGCGCAGGTCAATTCACTTGAGGGCACTGGTCTCGAGGACACCGTGGTGCGTATCTATCGCTGCGCGACGGTCGTTAAGGGGGGGCGGCGTTTCAGTTTCGCGGCGCTCGTCGTCGTGGGGGATCGCAAAGGCCGCGTCGGGATTGGTTATGGTAAGGCACGCGAAGTTCCGGCCGCCGTCGAGAAGGGCCGCAAGATCGCCAGCCGTAACCTGCGAGAGATCAAGCTGGACGGAGCGACGCTACCGCACCGAGTGGTTGGTCGGTTCGGCGCGAGTCAGGTGGTGATGGTGCCAGCCAGCCCGGGAACGGGTGTTATCGCCGGAGCGAGCGTCCGCGCGGTTCTTGAATTGGCGGGTGTTCACGACCTTTTGACCAAGAGTTACGGGTCTCGGAATCCTAAGAATCTAGTGCGAGCGACTTTCGACGCACTGGTAGGGCTGCACGCCCGTGCCGCGGTGGAAGATCTCCGCGGTGTGAAACTGGCTGGCTAGAGGAGCTGCGCGTCATGGATCTGGCAGAGATTACGAAACTGGCCGGTCGCTCCAAGAAGCCTCGGCGTGACGGGCGCGGCGTGGGAAGCGGAGGTGGCAAGACATGCCGCCGCGGCCACAAAGGCGCCGGTTCGCGTGCGGGATGGAGCCTTCGCGGGTTGTCCGAAGGTGGGCAAATGCCGATCTTCCGTCGCCTGCCGAAGCGCGGATTCAACAACGTGAATTTCGCGACCCGTTACAACATCGTCAATGTGGCCGAACTTGACCAACGGTTCGATGCGGGCGCGCACGTAACGCCGGCGGCCCTGCGGGATGCGGGGTTGATCCGGGACAAAAAGCTCGGCGTCAAGATTCTGGGGGCAGGTACGATCGGCAAGAAGTTGATCGTCGAAGCCGCGAAGTTCAGCAAACAAGCCGCCGAGAAAATCGCAGCGGCTGGTGGTGAAGCGAAGGTAATCGTCGTCAACCGCGACCAGCCGAAGTAGGGACACGATGTTTCGAACGTTTCTGAACATTTTCAAAATCCCCGAGTTGCGGAACAAGGTTCTGTTCACGCTGGGGATGCTGGTGATCTATCGGGTCGGGTTCTATGTGGCTGTCCCGGGCGTCAATCAGGTGAAAATGTCGCAGGCGATGGGCCTGGGCGATCTGGCTAAGTATTTCGCCATATTCACGGGTGGCGATCTCAGTCAGAGCACCATTTTCGGCCTCGGGATCATGCCGTACATTTCGGCATCGATCATCTTCCAGCTACTGGTGACGGTCGTTCCCGTGCTTGAGAAGCTCAAGAATGAGGGTGAAGTCGGCCGCCGCAAGATTCAGGAATACACGCGGTACGCTACGGTCGGCCTTTGTTTGGTCCAAGCTACCATCTGGATCAACTACCTGCACTCCCAGCAGTTCATCTACGCGCCATTCCGCGGATCGATACTCTACTGGGCGATGGGCCTGCTCGCGCTGACGTCGGGGACGATCTTCTTGATGTGGATCGGTGAGCAGATAGACAAGTACGGTATCGGGAACGGCGTGTCGCTGATTATTACCGCCGGCATCGTCGCTCGTATGCCCGCCGCGGTCATCTGGGTGTGGAACAATGCGGACCTCCGCATGGCCGGCGGCAACGACGATGCGATGGGACCATCAAAGATACTGTTCATCATCGTGGCGTTCGTTGGTGTCGTAGCCGGTTCGATTCTGATCACACAAGGTCAGCGCCGGATTCCGATTCAGCAGGCCAAGCAGACCCGGGGTCGGCGAGTGTACGGCGGGCAGCGCCAGTACCTTCCGCTCCGCGTCAATCACGGCGGCGTGATGCCGATCATTTTCGCCAGTTCGCTGTTGATCTTTCCGAGCATTCTCTTCGGCCAACTGGCGAGTAGCTTCTCCGGTGGCCCGTGGAGGTTCTTAGCCAGTGCGTTCAGCACCGGAGCCTACCTCTACGTTCTGACGTACATCGGGATGGTGTTTTTCTTCGCGTATTTCTGGACGACGGTTCAGTTTCAGCCCAAGGAGATGGCGAACAACCTGCGTGACTTTGGCAGTTTTATCCCCGGATTGAGGCCCGGCAAGCGGACCGCCGACTATCTTGAGAAGGTGATGGGGCGCATCACGTATGTTGGCGCCGCGTTCTTGGCGTTGATTGCGATTATCCCGACGGTGGTGGCTGTCTGGCTGAAGATCCCATTTACGGTATCGGCGTTCCTGGGCGGAACGGGCTTGTTGATCGTGGTGAGCGTCGCGTTGGATGTGGTCCAGCGGATCGAGGCGAACCTGATTATGCGTAATTATAAGGGCTTCCTCGGCGGCGAGGGGGCGATCCGCGGGCGTCAGGCCTAGGGCGTCTTGGCGATGGGCTGCGGGTTCGAGAGTATGGACAAGGTTGCGTGTTGGACGTTGTGCGACGGTCGCAAAAACGAATTATCCTCAAAAGCGATCGTGAAATCGCCCTGATGCGGGACGCGGGGCGTCTGGTGTTTGAAGTTCTTGAGGAGATGGAGAAACTGGCTGTTCCCGGTGTGTCGACCGCCGCGTTGAACGACGTTGCCGAGAAGATGATCGCCGATGCCGGCGCGATCGCCCTGTTCAAGGGAGTGGTCAATCCGCAGGCGAGAGGCCCGTTTCCGGCGGCGTTGTGTGCGAGCGTCAACGACGAGGTGGTCCACGGTATTCCGAGTGACACGCCCCTCGACGATGGCGACATCGTGAGCGTCGATTGCGGCGTCCGGCTGAACGGTTACTGCGGTGACTCAGCGCGTACGATCGCGATTGGAACCATCGCGGCGGATGTGCAGGAGTTGTTGGACGTCACGGCGGGGGCATTGGATCTGTCGATCCGCGAGATTCGTCCGGGCCGCATGTGGAGTAAGGTCGCTCGGCAAATGCAGGATCATGTGGAGTCCGCCGGCTTCTCAGTCGTAAGGGATTTCGTCGGACATGGAATTGGTCAGGAAATGCACGAGGAACCCAAGGTTCCAAATTATGAGGATCGCAAGAAGCCTCAGCATGATTTCAGGTTGGAGCGGAACATGACGCTGGCGATCGAGCCTATGGTGAACATGGGTTCGCACCATGTCCGCTATCGAAGCCCGGATCGCTGGGCGATCGTGACGCAGGATGGGAAGTACGCCGCGCATTTTGAGCATTCGGTGGCTGTCACCGACAGCGGCGCCGAGGTGCTCACCAGCGACGGATCAACCGAGAGGTAGTACCCATGAAAGTACGAGCGAGTGTTCGACGGATCTGCGAAAACTGCAAGATCATCAAGCGTAAGGGTGTCGTGCGCGTGATCTGCACGAATCCGCGACACAAACAGCGGCAGGGCTAATCGCCCGGGAGTTGCAGTATGCCACGTATTGCCGGCGTAGACATTCCGAATGACAAGCAGATCGAGTATTCGCTGCGCTACATCTACGCGATCGGTCCGCACGTTTCGCGGGAGATCCTCAAAGAAGCGGGTATCGAACCGAACGTCAAAGCGAAGGATCTGACCGAAGACGAGGTTTCACGCATCGCGGGCGTCATCGATCGCAACTATCAGGTCGAGGGCGCCGCGCGCCGCGGCGTGACCGCGAACATCGCGCGGCTGCGGGACATCGGTTGCTATCGGGGACTGCGCCATCGTCGTGGATTGCCCGTCCGCGGTCAGAAGACGCGTTCAAACGCCCGCACGCGTAAAGGCCCCAAGAAGACTGTCGCCGGGAAGAAGGGCGTGAAGGAGATGCATCGTGGCTAAGTCCAGCAGCAAGAAGCGGATGCGGCGTAACGTCGCCCGCGGGGTCGCCCACATTCGGGCAACCTTCAACAATACGATGATCACGATCACGGACATGAACGGTGAGACCCTCGCCTGGGCGTCGGCTGGCACCGTCGGGTTCAAGGGCACGCGCAAGAGCACTCCGTTCGCCGCGCAGCGAGCGGCCCAACGCGTCGCCCAGGCTGCTAAGAAGTACGGCGTGTTGGAGCTCGAGGTGCGGGTGAAGGGTCCGGGCGGCGGGCGTGATTCAGCCGTGACAGCACTGCAGGGCGCGGGGTTGCGCATACAATCGCTCGAGGATGTCACGCCACTTCCGCATAACGGATGTCGGCCGGCGAAGCGACGGCGCGTATAGGCACAGGTGTGAGCGATCGCCGGC
>JAJDDS010000284.1 GCA_029260195.1 Phycisphaerae bacterium | reverse complement strand
GCTGGCGGATATGCTGGGTAAGAGCGAAATGGCGGCGTTGGATTTAGCAGCCAATTATCAGTCGCTATCCGAGCAGCTTCGTGCAGCCGTGGTTGAACGGGTGGATGATGAGTACGGTTTGGACATACCGCAGCTCTACATCGTGAATATCTCGCTGCCCGAGGAGGTGGAGAAGGCGCTTGACACGCGGACGAGCATGAGCGTGATCGGGGATATGCATCGGTTCCAGCAGTTTCAAATGGGGCAGGCGATGACGGCGGCGGCGGAGAATCCGTCGGGTGGCGGAGCGGCGGAAGGGATGGGTCTTGGTTTGGGATTCGCGATGGCGAGTCACATGATGCCGGGTACGAGCCGAGCGGCTGCGCCTCCTGTGGGGGCTCCGCCACCGTTGGCGACGCCGCAATGGCATGTGGCGGTCGGGGGTCAGACGCAGGGTCCGTTCACGTCCGCTCAGATGGCGGCAGGGATCGCACGGGGCGAGGTGTCGGCGACGACATTGGTATGGATGGCGGGGATGCAGGCTTGGATGCCGGCGGGGCAGGTTCCGCAGTTGGTGGGGCAGTTTGGGATGGCGACGCCGCCACCGCCACCGCCAGCGGCTGCGGCGGACTGAAGAATGGCGAATAGCGATGGAGGAAGGCACAAAGGGACGGAGGGGGATGACGCGCGGGTTTTCCCTTGTGAACAGTGCGGGGCGGACCTGACGTTTCATATCGGCGCGGGGCGTCTGAAGTGTTCGCACTGTGGGTTCGCACGCGACATCGAGGTCGACTCAGAAGCTGGGATCGAGGAGCGCGACTTTCGGGAGATGCTCGCGCGAGTGGCGGAGCAACGCGCCGGGAAGCATCCGGACGGCGAGGCGACGTCGACGGATCGGGAAGTGACGTGCGACGCGTGCGGAGCGACAGTACGATTCTCGGGGACGCTGACCAGTTCGGAATGCGCCTATTGCGGGTCGCCGCTACAACTGGACCGCGCGCATGATGCGGATGACCGCATTGCGGCGGACGGGGTGTTGCCGTTTCGCCTCGATCGTCAGACGGCGCGGGGAAATCTCGCGACGTGGGTGCGGTCGCGCTGGTTCGCGCCTAATGATTTCAAAGCCCGTGGAATCGACGGGCGGTTCAACGGGATCTACCTGCCTTACTGGACCTACGATACGCTGACGACGAATCACTACGTCGGGCAGCGCGGGGAGCACTACTGGGTCACTGTTGGAAGCGGAAAGAACCGGCGGCGGGTCATGCGGACGCGATGGTACCCAGCCTCGGGGACGTTTCAGCGGTTTTTTGATGACGTGCTGGTGGTGGCTGCGACTGGCGTGCCGACGGAACGGCTGACGGCGCTGGAGCCGTGGCCATTGAACGAGTGTGTACCGTTCAGTCAGGAGCTGCTGGCGGGGTCCCTGGCGCGGACGTATGACGTTGAGCTGGACGAGGGATTCGTCGTCGGTAAGGAGCGCATGGCAGCGGCGATCGAGGTGGACGTACGGGGGCGGATCGGGGGCAACGTGCAACGGGTGCAGTCGATTACGACGCGGCATGAAGCCATCACGTACAAGCATCTGCTGCTGCCGGTCTGGATGTTGGCGTATCGGTATGGCGAGAAGTCGTATCAGGTGGTGGTGAACGCGGGGACCGGGGAGGTGCAGGGGGATCGGCCTTACAGTTGGATCAAAATCGCGTTGGCGGTGATGGCGGGCGCAGCGGCGATTGGGGGGGCGGTTTGGATTTGGGGAGGGTGAGGGGGTCCGGAAGTCGAAAGGCGAAAACCGAAAAACGGATTAGCGCGGAGATCGCGGAGAATCTTCTCCGGGGCCGGCGCGTCTTCGAGATCTCCGCGTCCTGCGCGCACGGCCGACCAGGGGGGTCGGCCGCTACCGCGTATGGTGTCGTTGTCGACCGGCGCTCCGTGCCAGTTAGAATCCGGTGAACTGGCGTTGGAGCTCGGCGAAGTCGGCGAAGTCGACATCTCCGTCACCGTCGCCGTCGGCGATGACACAGCCGCCCACGGCGGACTGGCCCGGATCGGTGACGCAGGCGGTGAAGTGGGCGAAGTCGATGGCATCGAGGTCCCAGTCGCCGTCAAAGTCGCTGGACATCAGACACTCCGCGGCGATATCGACCGACAGCAATCCGACAATGTCCGCCCGGCCGAACACGGCGACGCCGGGATGGGAGTTCTCCTTAAGCTGCTTGCCCTGCTCGTTGATGAAACGGTCCATCTGCTGGGCGTCGACCAAAACGCGCGAAGCGCCGGCTGCGCCGACGGTGGCGATCCACTGCGGGGTCTGCGGATCGGACACGTCAATAACCTGCAGCCCGCCTGCATCGGCTGCGACGAGCGCGTAATCGTCCACGCCCGGCGGTGTCAGCTCACTGGCGACGTCGACGTCCATTGCGGCGCCTTCGAGATCGGTGAGGGCTGCCACTTCGACGATCGCGTCGGGATCGGTGATGTCCAGAATGTGCAAACCGTTTGGGCCGGCTGCGACGTAGAGGTAGTCGTGCTCGCGAGACGGCGTGGTGTCGTCTGCGAGGACGTAAGCGCTGTACGTGTCGAGACCGGTGGCCCCGGCGAGGGGAATTTGGCCGACGACGAGGGGCTGGTCGAAATTCGGCAGGAGGTCGACGACGCGAATTCCGAAGTCGGGATCAGCCACATAGGCGCGGGCTGCGAAGTGTCGCGATTTCCGGAAGTGTGCGTAGAGGGCGACATCGGCGGCGTTGATGTCGGGGACTGCTCCGACGATGTCCGGACTGAGATGGTCTGAGATGTCGACGACGTAGAGCCCGTCTTGCCCGGCGGGGACAAAGAGGTGGATCCCCCATGCGACGGTGCGTATTGCGTTGGGGATTGGGACGGTGGCGACGAGTACGGGATTGAACGGATCGTCGAGGTCGTAGAATCTGACGCCGACGCCCTGGTCGACGAGGTAGAGGTATCGGGCGGCGTGACTGACGTCGATTGCATTGACGTCGCTGATGGTGGCGACGGGTATGGGTGGGAACTGGCCTGTGACGTCGTAGACGGTCGCGCCTTGCGCTCCCGCAGCGACGTAGACGTAATCGGCGGCGCCCTGCGTGACGCTGGGTGTCGACGCGACGGCGAGGGGATTGGCGATTGGGAGTGTCGCGACGAGATTCGGATTCTCGGGGTCGGTCCGGCGATCGAAAATGAGCAAGCCATCATCGGAGGGGGCGTAGGCGTAGTCGCGGGCGAGGGCGTAGTTGCCGGAACCGAGCCCGAGTGACGGGGGCGAGCGGTGGCATTCAGCGCAGGTGCGCACCTCGTTGCGGCCGCGGGTGGTGTGGGGGTTGACGGGATTGTAGCCTAATCCGGACTTCCCGGCGGCGGTCGTGGGCATGACGAAATCGAGGATCTTGGTCCCGTCCGGCGCGGTGACATCGGCGATTGGGTGACAACTGACGATGTAGGGCGCAACCCGTCCCTCTGAGTTTGGTCCGAGGAAGAACTGCTTGAGGGATTCGAAGACCTTGTTGTTGGTGCTGACCTTTCCGACTTCCCACTCGCGGGTGACGAGGTTCTGCCCCATGAGGCGTTCGTCGCGCTCGAAGTGGCAGCCGAAGCAGTTGGGGGTCCAGTAGGCGTGGCATGCGTAGCATTCGAGGCCGCCGTCTTGTTTGAGGTGGTTGCCGTTCATGGAGCAAGCGGCGCGTGGATTAAAGGTGTCGGAGATCGGATCGACAATGTCCTTGATCTGGGTGATGGCGTGCTCGACGCCGTCGACTTTCGAGGTGAGGACGAGGTCACCCTCGACGGTCTCGGTGACGTTGGTGAGGAGCAGGCCGTCGTGGTCGGTGTGGTTCCCCTGCTGGTCGGGCAACCCGTGACACATTCTGCATTCGATTTTTGTGGCTTGGTCCATGTGGCCCCAGATGTTGTGATCACCCATGATTCCGGCTTTGGTGTGGCAGTCGATGCAGTGCAAGCCTTTTTCGCCGTGGATGTCCTGGGGGTTGGTTTCGTTGTCGGTGTAGTGGTAGTTGCCGTTGAACACCTCGTCGGTGGTACCGGGGACACCGGGTCCGGAGGGCAGCCCCGGGGGCATCTGCGCGCGCCCGGTGAAGCTGAGCCCGATGCGGGCGCCGCGGTGGTGGCAGTGGAGGCATTGCTCGACGGGGATCTGGCGTGTGACGACGTGTACCTTCGGGTGTCCTTGTTGGACATGATCGATCGAAGCGTCGGCGCTTTGGGATCGACCGTCGTTCGCGTAGAGCATGTGGCAGGCGGCGCATCCGTCAGCGCGGTACGTTCCGTCGGCGCCTTCGGCTCCGCGATATCCCTTGCCACGTGACCAGAGGTGACAGCGAGCACACGCCTGTCCCGGGACAGCGGCGAAGTGAGTGGAGACGAGCGACTGATCGGCGTTGGGGTCGTAGGTGATGAGATCCTCGAGGTGATCGACGGCGCCGTCCTCGAAGGGAACGAGTCCGTCGAAGTCGTCGACCTCAACCGTACCGTAGATAGGCGTTTGGGTGTCGACGGTACCGTTCTGGTAAAGCCCACCAGCGTAGTGTCCGGCTGCGGTGGACATCATACTCTTGACCACGCTCTCGACCTGAAGCGGGTGGCAGTTTCCACAGGTGTTCCAGGCGACGCGCAGGTTCGACGGGTTGACGAACTGCTGATAGGGCAGGTCGTAGTCGAGCGGCGGAACGGTTTTGTCCATGATGGGCGGCAAGGTGGGTTGGACGTGTGCCCTTTCCTTTTGGAAGGCAAGACCGTCGCCGCCGTGACAGAACGTGCATGCGAGATCGAAGCCCATGTTTTGTGTGGCCATTTCGATGTCGCCATGGCATGACATACAGCCGGGGTTCGTGTCCGGCCCCTCGGGAGGGTTGAGCGGATCGATGACTGCTCCGGCTGCGTGCGGGATGAACTTTGGTGCGCCGTTGGGGTGGGCGACGTTGAACTTCTGGTCAGCGCGGGCGGCGCCTCGGTGTTCCGCGGCCGGCGGCGTTTCAGCGCGGAGCGGAAGCGCACAGGCGAGGATGAGGCCGACGACGGCCAACCTGGGTGAATGAGCGACCATGTTGATGAGACGGTGTCGTGGAATGCTGGAGATCATTGGCTTCTTCCTTTAGGTGCGGTACTTGGACGGGGGGATACAGAATACGCGGCGTCTGTGTTGTCTTCGTGTCCGGCGAGTTTCGCGACCGTCGGGGGAACCCGCGGGGAAGTGGGATCTCCGGCTTGAAGTCCGTCGGCGGCCGCCCCGCGCGCTTCGGAGTTTCGAGGGACCGGATACCGCGCGTCGTGCGTGAAACGCAGGTTGTTGGGCAGCGTGATGTTGTTGTGTGTCTCTTCGATACCGTCGGGCCAGACGATTCTGAGTTCGTCGACGGTCACGTCAGAGCCGGCACCGAAGTGCAGCGTGTGTTCGTCCTGCGAGAGGTACGACGCGCCGGCGCGAACCTCGGCCATGCGGATTTTCCCGGCGATGGTGACGTAGGCGCGGGCGCCGATGGCGTGTGTATTTCCGCCGCGCTGTCGCAAGTCGAGTCGGAGGTAGTTGCCCGCGGGGTCGGACGTGTTCTTCAGAACGACCGCGTCGCCGCCGTGTACCAGCACCGCAAGATCAATTCGACCGTCGCGGTTGTAGTCGAGCGCGGCGGCGCCACGTCCGACGAACGGCTCGCTGAATCGCTCGTTGGCCTGCTTGGCGATCTCGACGAATCCCTCGGTCGGGTGATACCAGAACAAGAGCGGCGGGTGGGGGACGAGCTGTGCGTGATCGTCGGACTGTTCGAGCGTGCTGCCGTTGATCAGCCAAAGGTCGGCGCGTGCGTCGTTGTCGAAGTCGGTGAAGGCGGTGGCCCATCCGACCATGTCGAGGGAGATCTGCCCGAGTCCGCGCTGGTCGGCTTCGTCCATAAACCAGAGACGGGATTCGCGATCGGGATCGGCGAACTCGTCGATGGTCATATTGCGGAAGAGGGCATTTTCCTGAGCGATCCAGTGGGTGATGAGGAGGTCCATGTCGAGGTCGTCGTCGAAGTCAACGGGCGCGATGCCCATCGCGCCGCGATAGTCGGCGGCGAGAGAGGAGGGGCCGACGTCGTCAAACGTGCCATCACCGCGATTGAGGAAGACGCCGTTGTTGGACACGTCGTTGGCGACGTAGAGATCGGGCCAGCCGTCGTTGCTGAAATCGACCCATGCGGCGCTGAGGCTTCTGCCCTGCGGATCCGCGATGCCGGCGAAGGAGGCGACGTTCTCAAACGTCCCGTCGCCGTTGTTGCGAAACAGGGCATTTGGCTGGGGCAGGTAGGCGGATGGGTTGAGGGTGTAGGGCTGTTCTGTGCTGTACTGGCGTTGGGTGCGGGATCTGTCGTCGGGTCGGCGGATGAAATCGACGTAGTTGGAGACGTAGAGGTCGAGATTCCCGTCGCGGTCGTAGTCAGCCCACGTGCATCCGGCGCCGAACCGCGTGTCTTGCATCCCACTGCTATCGGTGACGTCGCGGAACGTGCCGTCGCCGAGGTTTTGGTAGAGCGTGTTGGGGCCGAACGCGGTGACGTAGAGGTCGAGATCGTCGTCGTTGTCGTAGTCACCCCAGGCGGCGCCCATGGCGTGGGCGACGAGACTGACGCCGGCGGCGGCGGTGACGTCCTCGAAGCGCTCGCCGCCGACGTTGCGGTAGAGTCGGCAGCGCCCGGGGTGTGCCTGTGTGTCGGTGTCGAGGAGCGGGTTGAGAATCGATCCGGCGAAGTTGACGAAGAAGAGGTCGGTGAAACCGTCGTTGTCGTAGTCGGCGGCGGCGACGCCTGAGCCCATGTCCTCGGGTAGCATCGATCGTCGCGGTTCGGGGAAGTGGTGGAATTCGACTCCGACGGCGGCGGTGACGTCTTGAAATCGAATGGGGGCTACAAGGTCGTCACCGTCGCGTTTGAGGATGTTGGTGACGCCCTCGACCTCGGCGCCGGGCAGAACGGCGGACTCGGAACCGTAGCGGCTGGCGAAGGTGATGGCGACAAGCACCAGCGTGGCGAAGCCACAGCGGATGGTCCAGGTGATGAGCAGTCGGTGACGTTTGTTGGCGGGGCGCATCACACCTCAGCGCTCAATGCGCACACGTCGGGTGTCGCTCGATATGCGCGTCGTGGGGGTTCGGATTCCGGCTTCGGCGCCGAAGAGTCGATCGAGGAAGGCGGCGTCGGCTTTTTGGTAGTTGAGGATGGCGGTCACAATGAGCTCGCCGTCGCGGTCCGGTGCGGGGAAGCTGACGTCCTTGTAATCGGAGTCGTCGTCGCGTGTCGGTGGTGCGGCGAAACCGGGACACATGAAGGAGTAGGTTCCGGTGTCGCTCATCCCTGGGAAGAGGGCGCGTTTGAACCTAGCGCCCACCATCTCCCAGAGATTGTGACGATCGATCTCTTTTCCGTAACGGTCGATGCCCTCGGCTTTGAAGACGATGGCATCTGGCGCCATGTTCCCTTCCTCATCGGGTTGACCGCTGCGATAGACGACCATGCCGGTCTGGTCGACGACCGTAATCTCGACCCAGCTTCGGATGATGTCGAGCGGTCCGGTGGGGAATCCGTGGCCGGTCTTGTTGTTGGTGAGGACGACCTGCACATCGACGTCTTCGCCGGGCTTGACGGACTCGGGCGTGGAGAGATCGAGCCGGATGACGGGGCCGCTCGTCCACTTGTCGGCGATCTCGGGGATCTCGATCTCGCCGCGCAACCATTCCTCGGTCAAGGCGACGTGTTTCTCGGCGCCGGGGAGTTTCATCAGGAGCGGCATGACCTGATTGGCGGCGAGGAAGCGATGCGAGCGGTGCTTCTTGTCCGTTGGTGTACGATTGTAGTCACCCTCGTCGCCGGAAGCGGGGTCGGTCGAGGCGATCAGCGGCATGTGGCACTCGCGGCAGGTGACCGTCTTGGTTGCGTCGCCCTCGTGATACCAGCGACTCTTGCGCCAGTTGTCGTACTGGTTCTGCAACTGCACCCAACCGATCTGGTTGACCTCTTCGTCGATAAACTGTTTGTGGCAGGCGCCGCAGAACTCGGCGGTCTTGTAGAGCGGGCGGGCGAATTCTGTCTTGTGTTTCTCGGGATAAGCGCGGATCAGGAAGTCGCTGATCCACTTGTTCCACTTGCCCTCCTTGCGCTCACCGATGTAACGGACTGGCTGGGTGACGGTGTAGTCGGCGTTTCCGCGGACGTCGGTCTGGGTGACCGAGTGGCAGGCGATGCAGGAGACGCCTTCGTCGGCACCGACGGAAGTCAGGCCCTCGACGTTGACGTTCTTGTTGCCGGAGAGCAGCGCGATGGGGTCGTGACATCCGGCGCAGTAGCGCGTGGACTCAGCCCCGGTGTCGTCGAGCATGATGCGCTGCACGGCTTGGAATGCGACGTCGGACGAGGCGTAGCGGTGGGCGCTCGGCTCCCACTCAGCCAGGATGTCAGAGTGACACCCGCTCGTCCCGCATCCGGCTGATCCTGAGAGGGTTGACGGGTCGTAGGCCCAGTTGCTGGCTGTTCGCACGAGCGACGGCGCGAACGGGCGGTCCTCGCCGTACTTCCAACTGTAGTCGTCGGGGAATGCGTTGTTGACCGGTGATTCGACGTAGATGGCAGCTGCTCCGAGCTGCAACGCGAAGAGCGCGGCGGTGATACCAAACGTCTGGACGAGGAACGAGCGCTTTGCGCGAGCCATGTTGGCGACGACATCAGCGACATTCGACTTGCGGATCCAGAGTGTCAGCAGGTGAGCACCGAGGATAAAGACCAGGACCAACCCTGTGACCAGATGGACCATACCCCAGTCGTAGCTGATGGCGGTTCTGAAGATCGCTTGCCATGTCAACACGCAACCGCTGACGCACACGAGGGCCATCGCGACGGCGGAAAGATACCCGAGGAGTTGAAAGTGGTTGAACCTCCCGCGGAATCGCCGGAGCCAATGCTGCGCGGTGTACCACAAAACGGGGACGAGCATGAGCACGCCGACGACAGTGTGCAAAATGACGGAGTACTGATTGAAGACCGAGAAAGGAAGGAGATAGATGAAAAGCCCGCCGAGGGTCTCGAACAGGGTGAGGCCGAGGACCAGACCGGTCAGCGGTCGGCGCCACTCGTGAGCGGCGTCGATACCGTCCGCCGAGGTCGCTCGTCTTCGCGCGACGGCCAACTCGGGAGAGCCCGAAGTCGCCCGTCCCGACGCCGTGGTTGACACCTTCGACTCAAACGCGTCGTTCTTCAAAGCCGCACCTCCGTAGACCGAGCCCGGGCTGACTCGATACCGCAACCAGCCGCCGAACGTCACGCGGCGTGGACGTGGATGACGCGCGACGTGAGCGGAGGTAGCCCGAAGCCCGTCCCCAACTCCGCTCCAACTACTTGTCCATATGTATATAGCGATATCGCTGGTTTGTCAACGGTCCTTCGCCGTTATGAGGCGCTGGCGCTGGCATATCCTCTCCCGCCGAGGTGGTCCTCAAAACCTGAGCGGGAGAGGCTGCGATCGGCAAGCTGGGACCGCATTAAATCAGCAACGGCCTCTTGTCATCGCTGCTTCTTTGTGGTAGCGTCGTGCGTGTGTTCGGCGGGCCGACCCCCGCGGCGACACAATTCGGTGGCGGCGGGCCGTCACATCTCGACGGGGGTTTGGGGCTGCAGATGACCGTCGCGGACGATCGCGCCTCTCGGGTCCGCATCTGACATTTCTGGAGGGCTACAATGTATCCTTTGAACGCTTTGTGTGGCGGGGGGAGGTTGTGCGCGGTGATTCGTCACAATTCTGCGCGGTTGTTCTTGACGGTGGCGTTCACTTCGCTGATCGCCACGAACGCGTTGGGGGGCGTCCCCCCTTGTGATTGCAGCGGGGACGTCGACGGCAACGGCGTACTCGACCCCGGTGACCTCTCTTGCGTGGAGCAGGGAATCGACGATCCGCTCCGGTGCCCGGGCGGCGACGTCAATTGTGACGGGGTCATCGACTCCTGCGATTACGCGACGATCGAGTGCTTGTTGCCTCCAAATAACGGCGGACCGGCCTGCTGCGATGTTCCGTGCGGCGCTTGCTGTGCCTTCTGCAAGTCGCTCGACGGCACGCCCGGGGCGGTTGGCGAAGTCTGCCGACAGACGACGCAAGCGGGATGCAATAATGGCGTGCAACCTGGTCCGGCTGGAGGCATGTTCTGTCAACCTGGAATCTACGTCGCCGACGGCGCTTCTTGCACTCCGAGCCCCTGTGATTGCAACGGAAACGGCGTCCCCGATGGGGACGACATCGATCCGACCGATCCCGACGGCGACGGCCTCGTCAGCGATGATTGCAATGACAACGGCGTCCCGGATGAGTGCGAGTTCCCCGATCCGAATACGGTCGGTGCGTGCTGCATTCCGGGCGTAGGATGCGGCAATACGAACGCGGCGGATTGTGCCACAGCCGGTGGTATCTATCACGGCGCATGCACCTCGTGCGACGTCCAGAACATCGCGATCATCATCGAACCCGGTGGCGAAGTGTTCATTCACAACATCGGACCTCCGGGCGACGACTGCGCACCGCCGGCCCCGCTGGAGGGCCCTTGTCCACCGAACCAGTTTATCGATGCGTGGGCATCGCCACCTTCGTTTATGATGTGCCACGACTTCAACGCGCCGTCCGTCAGTCCGATCCCCGCGGATTTCTTCGGTCCCGGTTCCGATCCTTTCACCGGGACGGTGTGCCTGCAAGGCGCGCCGCTGGGTCCGACGACGTGGGGTGACTTCGGAGCGGCGGACACGCTCATCCTCCGCACCCAGGATCCCTTCGATCGGTGCGACCTGCCCGGACCCAATCCGGTCACGGTCGACATCGAGATCGTCGCGCTTAATCTGGTCAGCGTCTCCCCGATCACGGTCACTTTTAACGGCGGGCAAAACCCCGAGTCATGGAACGTGCAGGTTGATCTTTCTTCGGTCGCCCCGCCGCTCGGCATGCTCACCGCAAAGAAAGAGCACTGCAACGGCGGAACGTACTCTTCGGTGCTCAACGTCCAGCCGCGTTTCAACTTCCTCCCGCCCGGCGGTGGTCCGCCGTCGACGTGGGACACGGGAGTGGACGCCCCGGACCCGCCGATTCAGTTGCAGCAAAACACCGTCCCCGCACCTTGGGTGAGCGATGTAGTGCCTTGGTTGGGGTTGTCGGTCGATCCGTGCTCCGACTTCCACGGCGGGATTTCTGAGGCGGTTCCGACGACAGCTTGCGATTGCGACGGCAACCTCGTTCGGGACAAGTGTGACATCGAGCAGGGTGCGCCCGACGCGGATGGAAACGGCGTCCCAGACGTGTGCGAGGGCGTCGGAATCCCGACGGTCTCGGAATGGGGCATGCTCGTGATGGGAGTGCTTCTCTTCACCATCGCGACGATCGTCATCCGCCGCCGCGGCGCAGTCGTCGCGTAGCCGGACAACGACTCAGGACTTTACGAAGGGCCGGCCATCGCGCCGGCCCTTTTTCTATGCGCTGTTCAAGGACGATGGTTGCGGTCGCGCGAATCCGGCGAGGATCGCCGGGAGCAACAGGAGCGTGGCTGCCAAGCATCCTGCGATGCTCAGCACGAGCAACCCGCCGAGACGGGCGTTGGCTGGCACTTGCGAAAGGGTCATGACACCGAACCCCAGCGCGACGGCGAGCGCGTCGATCCCGATCGCAGGCCCGGTGGCTGCCACCGCATCCGCGAGCGCCGCGCTGTCGTCCATACCGCGTTCGCGGGCGAAGCGCAATCGCTCGAGCAGGTGAATGGCGTAGTCGATCCCGATGCCCAGCGTCATCCCGGCGAACATCGAGGTCGCGACGCCCAACGGGATGCCCATCCAGCCCATGACCGCGAAATTGAGCAGCACGGCGAACGCGCACGGTAGCACGCATAGCAATCCGGTCGCGATCGACCGGGC
>JAJDDS010000283.1 GCA_029260195.1 Phycisphaerae bacterium | reverse complement strand
GACACCCCTTGAACTCGACAGTGAATCAGCCGACGTCGTCTACTGTCAACAAGGGTTCCAGTTCTTCCCGGACAGACAGTCGGCGGCTGCCGAGATGTTCCGCGTCCTGCGGCCCGGGGGGACGGCGGTCGTATCGACGTGGTGCCCGGTCGATCGCTGTGTGTACTTCGGAGCCATTCACGACGCATTATGCGACGAACACGAAATCGCCGACAGGATCGCCGTACCCTTCAACCACATGCCAGCCGCGGAACTCGAAGCGCACTTCGCGTCGGCGGGATTCGCGGACGTCGCGATTGAAACGCACAGCGCCGACATGGTCTTCACCGGTGGCGCGCAACAGGCTCTTGCAACTGTCTTCGCGACCCCGATAGGCCCGCAACTTCGCGCGTTCTCTGACGTCAAGAAAACAGCCTTCCGCGAGACCTTGCTCACTACACTAAACGAATTAACACACGACGGCGTCACAACTGGCAGGCTGGAGTCCATCGTGTTGACGGCCCGTCGGACCAGTTGACGAGACATCCGCGGGCGAGACGGAACCGACCGCGCGACGCTAGACGCGCCGCCGCGTTACCGGCGACGGTGAATGACAGCCAGCGCGCCGGTGGCCAGCAAGATCAAACTCCCCGGCTCGGGAATGTCGAGGCCGAATCGCGCCGGATCGCCGTCTTTGACTACCAAGTCGCCGACGTTCGCGTCAAACACCTGGAGGCTTAGCCCAAGCGAATACACCCCCGGTTCGCCGATGGGGTCCACAGTCAGCGACGCAATCGCTACATCGGCACCATCGGGAACGTCAACCGCGCCACTGAACAGAAACGCGACCGCCTCCGGAGCGGGAAGATCCGTTGTGACAAACCACTGGAACGGATCGTTCATGATCTCGGGGACCCACTCGAACGCGCTCGGATTGAGCACATTCCAAGCATCCCCCGCCGTATCAAAGTCAAAGAACACTGCACCCAGTGCTTGGTCCGTACCCGGATTCGCCGTCACCACGATGTCCAACGGCTGCTCACCGTCGCAACTGCACAAGTCTTCCGGCGACAAATGCACGGACACATCCGCCAAGCCCACCGAAGCGACCAGTCCAACCAACGACGTCGTCACAGAGATCCATTTGAACATATTAGCCTACTCCAAAATCAGCTACCGTTCGCTCGCTCACACACGTCGAACTCATACCGCGCACAGAAAAAGAGCGACCTCCGTATAGACGGAGATTCGCTCTCTCTCATACCTGACCAGATCCGCCCGCGATCTTTTCGCGGAATCGGCGGCACCGCGCCAGGCTGCGCCGCGAGCATACTCTACCGGAAAGACACTGAGCAATGCAAATCCCCCGCCAGTCCTCCGTCTGGGCGCATCCCGTGTTTGATGGCGATTTCGACGGCAGATACGGATCGAGGGCTCGTCGGGCTTGGCAACGCGGTTGCTTGTCATTCCAAGCACGCCCTGCCATTCCGCGCTCCCCCTTTGTCATTCCGAGCGCAGCGAGGAATCTTGCTGATGCTTCATTCGCGGCTAGGTTCCACGCTGCGCTCGGAATGACGGGGTTGGCTCGGAATGACGGTGAGCGATCGGAACGACAGATCACGAGGCATGCGCTTCACGCACAGCGCCGCCTCCCGGGCCATCTTGCCGCCTCGCGGCGTATCGGGTATGAGCACGCCAGTTTGTGTTGTACCGGTGGACGGGAGTCCCGGCGATACCCACGAATGGCGAACGCCGCGCAGAGGGTACGCGATGAAGAACAGCGAAATGACCGGCACGACATCCGTTCTGACGACGGACGACGATGGTGACGTTGATCTGCTCGACTCCGGCGGGCGCCAGCCTGCGTTCACCGGCTCGCAAGAGGGAAACTGACGCCCATGGCTGCCTTCGCAAGCGTTTGGATGGGGCTCGCCTGTTTGATCGTCGCCACGACGATGTTCCTCTGGAGACCAGCCTTCACCGATTTCTGGATCTGGTTCGTCCTGTGGCTCGGCGCGCCCGGCACCATGTGCATCGCCGGCTTGGTCCTCTGGTCCTATCGCAAGGACGACCATGACGAACCCGGCATCCTCGCCCAGCGCGTCCAGTGCAAAGCCGCAATTGCCATGGCCATCGTCGCCTCGGCAATCGTCTATGCCCTCATTATCGGCTCTGAGAAACTGCTCGACGGTTTGCTGTGACCGCCCCCGCGCCCTACAATCCGCGCGCGACGCTGACCCTTGACTCGGCCCTACATTCGCCAAGCGCAAACAGACCCGGCGCCGAGGACGAGCAACCGATGCAGCTGAACGTCAACGGAAAACCCGAGACCATTAACGACCCAGCCACCGTCGGCGACCTGCTGCGGCGCTACGACGTCCCCGCCATCCGTGTGGCTGTCGAGGTCAACCGCGATCTCGTTCCCCGCACGGAATTCGATCAGACACCCCTGAAAGACGGCGACACCGTCGAAATCGTCACCTTTGTCGGAGGAGGATAATGTCCACAGACACCTACCGTATCGGATCGTTCGAGTTTTCATCGCGCCTGTTCGTCGGCACCGGTAAATACGCCCACTTCGATCAGATGAACGCCGCCCTCGACGCCTCCGGATGCGAGGTCGTCACCGTGGCGGTCCGCCGCGACGTCCTCAGCGCCGACAACCGACCCAAGGACGGCAACATCATCGATGCCCTCGACCTTGAGCGCTACACGATCCTCCCCAACACGGCCGGCTGCTTCGACGCGGAGGACGCCGTCCGCTCCGCCAAGCTGAGTCGCGAGCTGCTGGAAGGCATGGGCAACCCCGGCGCCAAGTGGGTCAAGCTCGAAGTGCTGGCCGACAAGAAGACGCTGCTGCCCGAGCCGATCGGCACCATCGCCGCAACCGAACAGCTCGTCGCCCTGGGCTTCGACGTATTGGTCTACACGAACGACGATCCCATCCTAGCCAAGCGTCTCAAGGACTCCGGCGCCGTCAGCGTCATGCCCGCAGGCGCCCCGATAGGGACCGGCATGGGCATTCTCAATCCGAACAACGTCCGCCTCTGCATCGAGTATCTCAAGGACGGCGACCCGAACTATCCGGTGATCGTCGACGCCGGCGTCGGCACCGCTTCCGATGTCACCATCGCCATGGAACTCGGGGCCGACGGCGTCCTACTCAACACCGGCATCGCCGGCGCGGCCGATCCCGTGAAGATGGCCGCCGCCATGAACCACGCCATTGCTGCCGGCCGCCTCGCCTATCAGTCCGGCCGAATCCCCAAGAAACGCTACGCCAGCGCCAGCTCCCCCTTCGACGGTCTCATTGCGCCGTCGCGATGAGTCTGGTCGTGATTCTGCGCAACCGGCGAAACGTTCGGCGTGTCACGGGACGATCGCGCCCTTCCGGCTGATGCGGTAGGAGGTCGCACTCCACGGGACAGACCCGTAGTGTCCAAATATTCGAACGCGCAAACGCTTGTCATGATGGAAGTTGTGACTCGCGCCACGGGTGTGGTAGAATCGTGCTCATGAACACGTTACACCCCTGGCAACTCCTACTCGTGACTGTGGCCGGCTGGATCAACCGGCAGCAGCAGGACGTGATCGCCTACGTTCAGGAAGAGAACCGGATCCTGAAAAGCAAACTCAAGGGTAAGAGGATTCGGTTCACCGACGATGAGCGGAGGCGTTTGGCGGTCAAGGGGAAGGTCCTGGGACGGAAGGTCCTCAGAGAAGTCGCGTCGATCGTGACGCCGGACACGATCCTGGCGTGGCATAGGAAACTGATCGGTCAAAAGTGGGACTACAGCGGGCGACGAGGGCCGGGGCGACCACGTGTCGCGGAAAAGATCGCCGAGCTGACGGTACGCATGGCGAAGGAGAATCCCGCGTGGGGACTCACGACGATCATGGGCGCGCTGGCCAATCTGGGCCATGAGGTTTCCCGGGGGACCGTTTCCAACATTCTGAAAGCCCACGGCATCGAGCCCGCCCCGGAGCGCAGCAAGCGTACGTCGTGGTCGACGTTTCTTCGGGCGCATTGGGACTCGGTGGCCGCCACTGACCTGTTTACCGTGGAGGTGTGGTCGCGTTTTGGCCTGATCCGGTACTACGCGCTCTTCTTCATAACGCTGAAAGACCGGCGCGTGAAAGTTGCAGGCATCACGCCACATCCTCACGCGAGTTGGATCAAGCAGATCGCCCGAAACACGACCGATCCAGACGACGGGTTCTTACTGGGCGTTCGATATCTGATCATGGATCGCGACGCGATCTTCACCGCGGAATTTCGCAGTTTCCTGAAGCAGGAGGGCATTGAAGCTGTGCGACTTCCGCCGCGTTCGCCGAATCTGAACGCTTACGCGGAACGCTTTGTGCGAAGCGTGAAGGAGAGCTGCCTGAACCGCATGATCTTTTTTGGCGAGAGCGCGCTACGCAACGCGATCAACGAGTTCCTGGCATACTATCATCACGAACCCAATCACCAGGGTCTCGGTAATCGCTTGATCGATCCCGGTGAAGGAGTGGGCGTCCCCGAAGGGACGATCGCATGCCGAGAACGTATCGGTGGGCTACTTCGCTACTACTATCGCCGGGTGGCGTAGCGCGCAACGGACGGAAATACGTTGGTGCCTCGTGCGAGACGATCGCACGGTGGGCGGAGCGGAGTCTTTCCCGGCGGCACAAGAAACGACACCGACTCTCCTAGTATTCTGTACCTGAAATGGGTGCGGGTCGCGGACACTCGCGGCGACCTCCGGGCGTGATCGAGTTTTTGGACGCTACGCCCGCGCGGCCCAGTCGCACATAGATTGGGCTTCGACCAATTCTTGACAGAGTCCAGAGTTTGACGTATGAGGCAACTATGTCTAAAGATCCAGCCACCCTCCTTCGCGAACACGGTGTCCAAGTCACGGCCCAGCGCTTGGCCACGATACGAGCGGTGTCGGGGCGGCCC
>JAJDDS010000282.1 GCA_029260195.1 Phycisphaerae bacterium | reverse complement strand
CCACCCGACCACACACCCGCGCGCCTTGGCTGCCGCCGTGATCTGCTTCATATCGAACACTTGCCCGGTCAAGAAGTTCACGCCGGCGGGCAGCACCAGCGCGATCCGGTCGCCGTCGTTCTCGATCGCAGCCACGAAATCCCCGGTGCGAATCGTGTGTTCGCCGGCGCGCGGCTTGACGACGACTAGCCCATCCGCGGAGTCGATCCCGTGAAACGCGAGTTGGCTTTTGATGGCGTAGGTGTCGGATGGAAAGGCTGCGTCCTCCATGACGATCTTGTAGCGGTCCTTTGTTGGCTGATAGAACGTGACCATCATCAGGTGCAGATTGACGGTGAGGCTGTTCATGAAGACGACCTCGCCCGGTCGCCCGCCGACCAAGCGTGCTCCCGGCTCACGGAACATCTCGTGGTACGAATACCAAGGCCGCCGCCCGTCGAAATGCCCGTCCACACCGAGTCTCGCCCAGTCGTCGAGCTCCCCCTCGATCATCTCGCGGACGCTCTTAGGTTGCAGCCCCAGCGAATTCCCAGCCAGATAGACGACGTCCGCACCATCGGCCCGCCTCGGAATCCAGAACCGATCCCGGTACGGCGCCAGCGGGTCGCCGGCATCGAGTTCGCGGGCGAAGTCCTCGCCGGGTTGAAAGTCGTTTGAATCGGAACCGGCCATCATGGGTGGCGAGGATACAAGCGATGGCGCGCACGGAAAAGGCGCACGTCACCCACATCCCGATCGCACGATGCATCCCGAATTGGGTGACGGTTCCGTCGGCAGACGCGGGTGGGGGGTTCGTCGGACTTGGACATGCGCCCCTTGTCATTCCGAGCGCAGCGAGGGATCTTGCCGATGCGCTCTCCGCGGCTAGATTCCTCGCCGCGCTCGGAATGACAGGTCACGACGCATGCGCATCATGCACGGCGCCGCCACCCGAACTGAAACGCACGCCCGAGCGCGACGCGAATCCGCGCGCAAAGACGGACGCTCACGCCGATGCGCGCGAGCGCCGTCGCCTGGATGCTGTTTGGGCGAACCCTCACGTGCGGAAACACACGGGTCGTCTGTCTTCAGCCGGCGCGCGGGTGCGACCGGGACGCCCCGTCGGTCGGGGCGGCTTAGCGCACGCCGGATTTTGCGGCGCGCACTCTCCCGACGAGGGACTGGAATCGTTCCGTGTCGCGGATGGCCTTGAAGTCGTCGTCCGCGATCATGTGATCGGCTTCGTCGTATCCCGCATCGATCGCCTTCTCGATCCAGGTGAACGCCTTTTCGTGATCGCCGTTCAGGCAGTGGAAGCACGCGAGGTTGTAGATGGCGTCGGTGCGTTTCGGGGACGCGTTGTGAATCTGCTCGGCGTATTGGATCGCCTCCGCGTAATCGCGATCCTGATACGCTTGCCCCATCTTGCGGGATAGCTCGCGGGTCTTACCCATGACGTCTTCCAGCTCGACCGGGGGCGGATCCACACCGGTGGACTTGTACGCGGCAAGCCATTTCTCAGACGCAGCCAAGGCGGGTGCGAAACCCCATGGTCCCCGGTTCCCGGCAATCGCGAGCTTACCGTCCCTGCCGATCAAGAACACGCGATCGGGCAATGCCTGGTATGCCTTCGAGGCACCATTGTCCATCCCGTCGATCAGGCACGGAATGGTCAGTTTCTTCTCCGATACCAATCGTGACGCCACCGTACAGCGCTGGCCGTACGTGGTCGGCTCGTTGATCCCCAGGTCCTTCGCATAACCCACCGGGAAGCGATCGTCGGCTGCGTGCGCTTCCGCCACGTAGACGATGTAGATCGCAGCCGTGTCCTTGTAGTTCTGGTAGAGCTCTTCCATAACGCCAACCTGGCGCAGGAAGGGTGGTCACGTGTAGCTGCCGAACAGCAGTAGACAGGGCCGGTCCCCTTTGAACGAGCTGAGATCGACGGTGGTCTTACCGTCCAGCGTCGCCAGCTTGAACATTGGAGCTTTCTCAGCCACTTTCGGAGCGGATGGGCGAGGGCGTTCGTCCGGGCTTTGCGCCTGTCGCGAGCCCGTGCTCGGCGGAGCGCTACATCCCAAACCAACTAGAGAGACAACAAGTGCCGCGAGCAATGACTGCCTGCGCATGCAAACCTCCTTCGATCTGACTGGGAGGCGGCTCTGCCCACGGCATTCGCATCGACGACCGAAAATGGAGCGAGCGAAGTCCGCGTTTGACGCGCTGCCGATCGAACGACCGACGGCGCAAGGTCACCCAGAATCCTGCGTACGCTCGCATCGTATCACACAATTGTGAGTTGACGCAACAAACCGACTGCCCGCAGCAACCGAGAGGCGGCGTGCGCGGGGCGGTCACCCGTCTGGGGCTACGGAAGGTCCGTACATGCGTGGTTCCGGAACGTGGATGTCCGCTTGGATGGCCACGTGGCATGGGGAACCACTGGCAGCCCTGACTCCACCGGATTATGCAAAGCGCCCCGCCGGCGACTCAGCGCCGGCGGGGCGTGACCATCGTGACCGGATGTGCGCGACTACGGCTGCGGGCTGTTCATGCTCGTAAACGCCCAGCTCTGCGTCGACGGCGGGATTACCCCGTTGATCGCCTGCTTGAATCGCAACAGGTCGAGCGGGTTGACGCCGCCGCTTCGGTTGATATCGAGGAAATCGAGGAGCGTCCCGCAAGCCGGCGTCGCAATCCCGTTGACATACTGCTTGAATCTCAGCAGGTCGAGCGGGTTCACACTGCCGTTGTTGTTGATATCGGCTGGCAGCGCTCCGACGTCGAGACGATCCGGCTCAGCCACGCCGGGGCCGAGATCGCCCAGATTCTCAATGGCGACACCGGTGGCGTTTTGAACCACCGCGCGGATTGTCGTCCATTCCTCAAGCATGATGAACCGGTCCAGCGTCACCACGATCAACGGATTGGCGCTCGCGTCCACCGCCAGCACGTTCGGTGGCACTCCGCCGGTTTGGGTGACGACAAAGTCACCCGCCCCAACCGCACCGCCACCCGGCGCGAACACCGACTCGTTGAACACCAGGGTCACGCTGTCCAGCCCCTGGTTCAGATTCACACCGTTGGTGCTCTCGGACCGCGGATCAATGTAGCCTGTGCATGGCTGGGTTTCGCCGAGTTGGCCATTCGCATGCACGATGAACGGTGGCGTCTCCAGTGTCGGCTCGACGGCTGGGTGCGGACCTTCATGGATCGCGGGCTCGTAGATGTAGAAGTTCGGACCGGTCAAGCCATCCACCACAAGTTGGCCCTCGAACGGTGTGCACCTCCACTCCGGCGTGCTGATCGTGTCGACGTCGGCGTGATAGCCGAGGAGCGCGGTGTCGAGT
>JAJDDS010000281.1 GCA_029260195.1 Phycisphaerae bacterium | reverse complement strand
GAGCACGGCTGGGTACAAACTGGGCGATGACATCTTTATTGCACTGGACCCCGCGACTTCCGAAATGGTCGACGATGCGGGGATGTACTCGTTCTTCAAATCGGACCCGTCGCGGAAAATGACGTCTGACGACATGATCGCTCACTGGTCCGCGTGGTGCGAGAAGTACCCGATCCGCAGCATCGAGGACGGTCTGGGAGAGAACGATTGGGATGGATGGACGAGATTGAACGCGGCGCTGGGTGAGCGCGTGCAGCTGGTCGGCGACGATGTGTTCGTGACCAACACCGACCGATTGGCCAAAGGCATCGAATCCAAGTGCGCCAATTCCATCCTGATCAAGGTGAATCAGATCGGAACGCTGACTGAGACGTTCCGAGCCATCGACCTGGCCATGCGAGCCGGCTGGACGACGGTGATCAGTCATCGTAGCGGCGAGACCGAGGATACGACCATCGCGGACATCGCGGTTGCGACGAACGCGGGGCAAATCAAAACGGGCAGCCTCAGCCGTTCGGACCGCATCGCCAAGTACAATCGGCTGCTGCGAATCGAGGAGCACCTGGGCGATCAGGGCATCTACGGCGGCGTCTTCTGGAACAAATAGCGGTCCCGTCGGCGAGTCGGACCCGCGAATCGATCATGGATGATCTGGTTCACATCCCAGCGCACGCGAACCGTGGGATTCATCCCACGCGGACGTCCGCGAGGACTGAAGTCCTCGGCTCGTCACCCTCTCCGGTCATGTTCTGGCTGCTGGTGCTTCTGGCGTCGGCGACGTTCGCGCCTTGCGTGATCGTCCCCGTGCTGCGGGAGTACCGTGCGGTGAAGCTGCTCGAAAAGGTCGAGACCGGCGCGATCGAGCGGATGCGGACCGATGTGGGGCGTCAACGCGCGCACCTGGACGCGCTGCGAAAGGACCCGCTGGTGGTGGCGCGCGTAGCGCAGCGCGACTTAGCCTACACGCGACGGAACGAGACGACGGTTTTCGTGGGTGTTGGCAGCCCCGTCGAAAAGGTATCGGCGCCGGCGGTGCTGGGGAAGGTGGAGTTGCCCACGGTCGTCGCCACGGTGTTGGGGTGGTTGCCGTTCAGCGATCGGTCGGACATTTACGCCGACCCCGCGACGCGCGGGACGCTGATGGCGCTATCGGGAGCGTTGCTTGTGGCTGCTTTCTTGTTGTACCCGCCTCGACGGCGTCTCGGGGCGTAATCCCAGCCGCTCCGCGATCTCACCGTCCATCAATTGATTGGAAACCGCGAACCCAAGACGCGGGCGACGCTACTGGTAGTAGCGGCGGGCGGTTGGACATTTGTGCATCAAGCGACCATGATACGAGCGGCGACACCAGGGAATGACGAACGCCCGGCGGGCGAAACGCTGGAGGCGGCTGGAACCGCGAACGGGCAAGAACGATAGACTGCGAAAAGGACCAAAGCCATGGCGATGAGAATAGTCGCGATCGTGATCGTTGCGGGGTTGGGGCTGTTTGTGTGGTCGACCAAGCACGAGGCGGAAAACCCCGTCGTCCCGCCGAAAGTGGACCAGACTGCCCAGTACACCGACCCGAACGTCGAGGGCGTCGAGCCGGACGGACCGCCCGACTTCAACGTCGGTGTCGAACTCCGCATGCAAGGCGAGAAGGGCATCCTCGATTTCACGATCACCGAGGCGCATGGATGGTATGCGGAGTTCCTCTACATTGACTTCTGGTACGTAGCTATCGACGAGAACGGCGAAGAGCGTCAGATCGGCGATCCGGTGACGTACATGTGTCACCACTTCCTGCCCTTCGGCGAGACGCTTGAGGAGTACACGTCGCTGCTCGATCTGGAATTTAAAGAACTCGACGGATGGGGCACGACCGAGAACTGGCGAGCGATGGTCAGCAAACACGGCAAGGTGCTCGCACCCGAAACGGCTGACTAGCGCTCGAAGACGAGAAGAGCGAGATTGGCCAGCGCCGACAGGCCCAACATCACCGAGAGAATCAGGATCGCCAGGCGGCTGCCGGGATTCTGGGGGACGGAGCTGGGGTCGAGATCCTCAGCCGTCGGCGTCGAGACGGTGACACCGCTGGTGGCGAGGTTCTCGAGCACTTGCGGATCGTACCGTTTTCGCGCCTGAAACGGCGGGCCGCCCTCCGCGACGGAATCCAAATCGGAAATCACATCCTTGGTCGAGGCGTAGCGCTCGTCGCGCTGCTTGGCCAGCATGGTCTCGATGATCTCGGCGATGCCGGCGGAGAGCTTGGTGTTGAGGTGATCCGGCGGGACCAGTTCCTCCTTGAGGTGCTTGTGCATCACGGCGGACGGTGTCGAGCCCTCGAACGGGACCTTCCCGGTCACCATGTGATAGATCGTCGCCCCCAGCGAGTAGATGTCGGCGCGGAAGTCGATGTTGATCTCACCGCGTATCTGCTCGGGGCTGATGTAGTAGGGTGTGCCATACGCGCGCCCCTGTTCCGACTCCGCCGTCTTGTAGTCGCTGACCTCGCGGGCCAGACCCATGTCCGCCAGTTTGACCTCGCCATCCTCGGTGAGCATGACGTTCTTCGGTTTGACGTCCCGGTGGATGAAGCCGCGGGCGTGCGCGTGATCCAGCGCTCGCGCGGTCTGCAGCGAGACCTTGAGCGCGGTCGCTTCATCCATGACCCCCATCTCCTGCAAAACGTCGTACACCGTCTTGCCGTTGATGAATTCCATGACGAAGTAGTGATATCCGCCGGACTCGCCGACATCGATGGCTTGGACAATGTGCGGGTGGTTCAGCCGGGCGGCAGCGCGACCCTCGCGATAGAATCGATCGACGAACTCCTGATTCTCGCTGAGCCGCTTGGGCAGCACCTTGATCGCGACGATTCGGTCTAAGCTTAGCTGCCTGGCTTTGTAGACGGTGGCCATGGCGCCCTGACCGAGCTTGGCCATGATCTGGAACCCGGGGATCTGCTGCGCCGGACGATACATGGAGTCGTCGTCCATGGCGTGCGTGAGGCGTTTGATCTGAGTCTGGGTGATGTAGCCCTCGCGCACAAGCACATCGAGGAGAGACAACTGCTCGCCGTTTTGCCCGGCTTCCTCGCGCATGGACTGACAGTAGGCCAGCTCATCGACGGTGACGAACCGGCTTTCGACCAGCTTGCGACCGAATTGTGACTCGTCTTCACCTGCCATCGTTCGCTGCGCAGATCCACGCTAGATGCGACAAAAACCGACGGACTCCGGCGCGCCACCACCAGCCCGACGCGCGACATGCTACGGTCATCGCGTGACGGTATCAACCGTCCTCCGCGGGGCGATTCGGTCGTGCGGTCAGCCCGTGGCCCTTCTTCACCATTATACCCTGCTTTTCGGGCGGTCGTCCTCGAAAACCCGTTTTGCTTCCTCGCGAACGGTATCGGCAAGGCGACTGGAGGACGGGTCCGATAGTAGATCGGCAAAGCGGGCGAGTTGGTCTCCGCGAAAAATCATCGAGTTCGGCGGATTCGCCTCCTCAATTGTGAAATTTCCAGCCAGAAGCGCCCGCAACGCCCCCAGCCCATCTCCAGTGAGCCCTGACGTCGCGACGTGGGGCGCATCCAGCGCGGCCGCGCGGGACGGGTCGCCCGCACTCGGAAGATCGATCTTGTTGATCGCGAGGATCGCTCGGTCCGATACCACCAACCCTCGGATTCGGGACAGGAACGCATCCGAAACGGGCGATGACGCGTCGACGACCACGACCTGAATGTCGGCGGCGCGGAAGATGTCCAACCCGCGGTCGATGGCTGCACGCTCGATCGGGTCGCCTGTGTCGCGCACGCCAGCCGTGTCGATGACACGGAGCGGCACGCCGTCGAGGGCAACGTCCGCCGTCACCCAGTCGCGTGTGGTGCCAGCCCGGTCCGAGACCAGACTCTCCGCGCGATCGAACAGGCGATTGATGAGCGTGGACTTGCCAGCGTTAGGCGGTCCGGTGAACACGACCGTGCCCCCCTCAACCAGCAGCACCGCCGGGCGAGACCGATCGGTCAATCGTCGTAACCTCGAGCGACCAGCCCGGGCGTCCGTTTCACAAAGGCGGGCGATCTTCCGCAACTCGGCAGGCAAGACGTCACGCTGCCCAGCGATAAACCGAAGCGCGCGCCGTGTCTTCGCGAGCGCGCAGGCAGCCAAAGGTCGATCCCCGTCCGACCGAACCGACGCACCCAAGCCTTGGAGTAGCTTCAGCATGCGCTCGACGACGCGCAACCCGCCGTGGACAGTCATGTCGGCCGTGCCGGCACCGTCATCGTGACGGGTGATCGCGACCATACCGTCGTCAATCGTCTCGCGGTCACGCCGCGGATCAACGAAAACGCCGTAGACAAGCCGATCCCCAGGAACGTCAGCGAGTTCGATGGGCCGATGGGGGTTGAAGCAGGAATCAATCGCCTCGATCGCGCCGACGCCGGTAAGGCGTATGACCGCCATCGCTCCGACACCGGGCGGCGTCAGCAGTGTGGCTGTCAAGGCGTGTTCGGGCGGGGTCACAGCGTGACGGCTTGAGCGAGGCGCTTGTTGTACGCCAATCCGACCCCCCGCAGGCACAGATCGGGCATGATGACGTCGAACACGCCGCACGTCTTGGCGATCAATTCCGCATCGCCGCCGGTGGCGAACACGGTCATCCAGCGGTTGAAATGTGTCGCGTAGGCTTCGACGACCCCGCGAATAGCGCCGGCGGTTCCGTGGTAAATCCCGGTGAGGATGGCATTCTCGGTGTTATCGCCGATGACCGCGCGGGGGGCTGCGGGGATGGTGAGTGGAAGCGCCGCCGTCTGTTCG
>JAJDDS010000029.1 GCA_029260195.1 Phycisphaerae bacterium | reverse complement strand
ACGGGTGGCGGCGCGCGTTTTCAGATCACGCCGGAAGTCACGCTCAACGGTCAGGTCAGCATCGGCATCGACTCGACGTCGACGGGCAACCTGGGCAACGCGGTGATCGGGTTTCTTAACTCATTGGGCTCTGGCAATCCGAACTCGATGACGGCGCAGAACTTTGTCGCGGCGGATCGGATCGTCACCGAGGCGATCTCCCAGGTCGCAGTGGCGCGCGGTCGCCTGGGCGGTTTGCAGAAGGACCAGATCGAGACGAACATCAACAGCCAGGAGATTCAGTTCGAGAACGTCACGGCGTCTGAATCGATGATCCGTGACGCGGATCTAGCCGTAGAGGTGTCTCGTCTGACGCGGGCGCAGATCCTGGTTCAATCGACGCAGTTGACCCTACAGATCGCGAATCAGCAGCCACAGGCGGTTCTCCAGCTTCTCGGCTAGGCATCGTCGGGCGTTACGAGGGCGGGACGGGTTTGATCGTACCGCTCGCGTTCGCGCGCGCCGGTCAATAGGGTCGCCTGCGGTGGATCTTGTGAGTGGTGGAGGCGATTTGGTATGCTGCTTGGGGTCATGTCTTGGCGGGCGATTGTGAGGGTGGCCATCGGCGGAGTTGGTGATGTCGCTTGAGGTTTCAGTGTTGTTGGGGTTGTTGGGGCTGGCGGCGGGGGATCCTCAGTCGCCGGAGGTGGTCATCACGCCCGTGATGCATGAGGGAGATTCCGCACCGGGGATTCCGGGAGCGGAAATCGTCTTTGTGTTCACCCCGCACATCGACGGGGCGGGGAACGTCCTCATCGCCGGGCTGTTTGTGGGCAGCGGGACGCCTCCGTCGGACCTGGGTCTGTGGTATGGCCAGCCCGGGGCGCTCGAACTCGTCGTGGTCGAGGGGACGCAGGCGCCCGATCTGCCGCCCGGTGTGGTGTACGAGTTGATCGACCGGCCGCGGCTGGCGGAGAACGGGTGGATCGGGTTTCGGTCGGAGTTGTCCGGGCCGGGGATCATCACCGACGTGAACGACTTCACCGCGTTCGCCGGACCGTCCGGTGACATTCGCAAGGTGATGCAAGCCGGGGATCAGGCGCCGGGGGCAGAGCCGGGGACGGTGATCTTGAATCACGGCGCGTTTGGGTTGGAGCCCTGGTTGTCCGACAATGCGACGGTCTTTGACGACGCCACCCACGGCGGTGGCGCTACATTGGGTGGCGAATGGCACGGGCGCGGTGGGGAGGTGCGAGTATGTCGCCGAGCGGCTTTGAAGAACTGGACTATGGGGAGACCCAGCTGGGGGAGCTGATCCTGCGGCGGAGGGTGGTGCGCTCGCTCGACGGGGCGGAGGTGTTCGAGGTCAAGCTGGATGGGGAGTTTCTCATGTCCAGCCTTGTCAATGAGGCTGAGATCGCGCTGGCGACTGAGGCGCTGTCGCTGATCGAATGCGACGCGTGTGACGTGCTGGTTGGGGGGTTGGGGCTGGGGTACACGGCCAAGGCGGCGCTGGATGACGAGAGAGTGCGGTTGGTTGTGGTGGTCGAGTATCTCGATCGTGTCATTGATTGGCACCGGCGGCGACTGGTGCCGCTGGGGCGAGCGCTGACCGAAGACGCGCGGTGTCGGCTGATGCACGCGGATTTCTTTGCGGCGGTCATGTCGTCGGCGCCTGATTGTCCGCTGTCGGGGGACCGGTTTCACGCCATCCTGTTAGACGTCGACCATTCTCCGGCGTGCCTGCTTCAGCCGGCGCACGCGGCGTTTTACACGCGGGCGGGGTTGGAGCGGTTGACCGATCGGTTGCACGCGGGCGGGGTGTTCGCGGTGTGGTCGGCAGACCCTCCGGAGCAGGGGTTTCTGGATCGGTTGGGTTCGGTGTTCGTGGACGTCTCGGTTCGGGAATGCGTGTTTGACAATCCGCTGCAGAATCAGGACGACGTGAACTACATTTATCTGGCGCGATCGGGGTAGCGTGTCGGGCCGTGGTGTCGGTCGCGCGTCGCGCGGGAGCACATGGCCGCGCTACGCTTGGCCATGCCACCCGACGTTCGGGCGTGTCACCCGGCGCAGACACAGAACCCGAAAGAAAACTGGGGGTCTTTGGGAGCGGATTGGGGCGTGGGTGGCTTATTGTGCGTGTGGATTGACCCTGTTTGAGTTGTTGATGAGGAATCGATGACGCTGGCTTGCGCACATCCGTATGAAGGTGACGGCCGTGAGGCGACGTCGCATCCGGAACGCGAGCTGATCGAGCGTGCCAAACGCGACCCGAAGGATTTTGGCCCGCTTTATCAGCGCTTCTGCCCGATGCTTCTGGACTACGTGTACCGTCGTACCGGTGACGCGCACGTGAGTGAGGATTTGGTGGCGGACGTGTTTGTGATCGCGATGCGGTCTCTTCCCGGATACCGGTACCGGGGGATTCCGTTGCGATACTGGCTGCTGCGAATCGCAACCAATACCGTCAATCGCTGGGCCCGGCGGAATGGACGGCGGAGGCTTGCGTCGTTGGACACGGAGCGAGTGGCTGACGTGTCGGGTCGATTCACACCGGCGGACGCGGGCAATGAACGTTTGCAGCGTGCGTTGCTTTCGCTGCCGCCGCGGTATCAGGCTGTTCTCGCGCTGTATTACATGCAGGGGCTTTCCGTGAAGGAGACGGCGTCCGTCCTGGGGTGCAGGGAGGGGACGGTTCGATCGAGACTGACGCGAGCCCGCGAGGCGCTCCGCGGGCAACTGAACGGACGGAGGTAGAACCGTGAAAGATCCAACGGACCCGGTCGAGGCTGCCCTCGAGTCTCTCGGAGGCCGACGTTGGCCTGGAGATTTCAACGACAACCCACTGAAGGACAAGATCATGAAAGATATGCAGACGCAGGGATCATCGATGCACTCTCGGCGCGGGGCGCTGCTGGCGGGCGTGGCGACTCTGGGGCTGGCCAGCGTCGGGTTCGCAGCCGCCGGTGGTTTCGAGATGGTGAGTGGGTGGTTCATCACGGTGGAGATCAACGGCGAGCAGGTGGAGATTGATCCGACGGATATCGAGATCGAGACAGACGGGAACGGGGTGGCCACGATCACGATTGACGCGGCTGACGTTCCGGTCGGCGACGGACCGACCGTCGTGACGGTGACGGCGGTGTCGAGCGCGGATGGAACGGTTACGATCAACCGCGTCGACGGTGAGTCGGCTGAGGATGACGATTAGACGAGCGGTCCTTTCGTATTCCGAGATTCACAACCGCCCGCGGGGCATCCGGCGTCGCGGGCGGTTTCGCGTTGGAGCGGGCTGCGTGGCGAGTGCGTGTCGAACGGGGGG
>JAJDDS010000280.1 GCA_029260195.1 Phycisphaerae bacterium | reverse complement strand
AGCGGCGACGACTTTCATGTCGACGACATCACCAACGGGACGCTACGTCTGGGGGACGTTGCCAACGCCACGGACGTCTGGGTCGACGACACCATGGACGGCGGCATCCTCGAGGTCGATGAGGCGGTTGGCACCGGTGGTCCGGCCGTCGGGTTCTTCATTGATGAAATGAAGAACAATTCCGCGCTTCGGGTGGCCTGGGACACCACCGCGGGCTCGACGGCATCGGCTGCGGCGGTGTTCGTTCCGTCCATTCCGTCGGGCAGTACCATCGATTTCAGCAAGACGATCTGGGGTGGGGCGCTGCTCGTCGGCGTGGGCAACGGGGATATTGCCGGCGAGGTCAAGGCATACGACTGGGATCTTTGGCTCTCTGCCAATGACCTGAGCGGGTCGATCATCGTCACAGACGACGTGATCGGCACGGGCGGAGGACTGAATTCGATCAATCTCAACGGCGACCTCACGTCCTCCGGGACGATCGACACCGGTGCGGATTCCTCGGCCGGACGGACACGTCGACGCCCCGGCCCAGCGTCATCTTCGACGGCTGAATCCGCGTCATGGACGAGACGGGGTCCGGGGATGATGGCGACTTGGATGGAGATATGATCGTGGTTGGATGTCATGCGACAGCCGCCGACCTCAACATCTGCATCGACGGAGCAACCAGCGGCAACTTTACCATCACGCAGACCGGTTGCCCCAATCAGGTGATCCCCGCCTGCGGCACCTGCCCGTAGGAACCGCGTCTTCGGGATAGCGGAGGGCGGGGCGGGCTGGTAGCCCGCGGCTGGACGTGTTCCGTGACGCACGAATCGCGGGGCGAACCCAGGTGACCACCGACGGATTCGGTCCCTGCAAGCGTGCGGTTCCGCAACACTTTGGCCCAGAAACTGATTTCTCACAGCTTCAAGAGAATTGCCGGGAAGGCGGGGAAGAAGAACATCGCTACAGCCCTCCCAAGGTTGTGTCCATCAGCCACATCACGGTCCAGGGCTCACCTCGGCGCGATCTTGTCCGCACGTCGCATGTCAAACGTGCCAATCTGCTGACAATCCGTATGCAATTACGCCGTTTTACGCGGCGTACGAATGGGTTCAGCAAGAAGCTGGACAACCTGAAGGCAGCCCTGGCGCTGTTCTTCGCATGGTACATCTTCGTGCGGATTCACCGGTCGTTGGCGATGACTCCCGCGATGGCGGCGGGGGTCGCCACCGGTGCATGGGCGATTGACAACCTGATTCCGCGAAACTAGGCCACTACCCAAGGTTCTTCGAGGGCTTGTACTTCCGGGCGGATCCGGTATAAGGGGGGGTTCACGCTCTGGTGGACCGCCGGTTGTGAGATGTGGTCCAGATGGTGAGGCAATAGGAGATCGTCGTGTCGGTTAGCCTTAGGTTGAAACGTATGGGACGCCGCCACCGCCCGTTTTATCGGGTGACGGCTGTTGATAAGCGAAAGCCGCGCGACGGCCGGGTGATTGAGGAACTCGGATACTACGATCCGCTGCACACCGATGAGAGCAAGCAGATCAGCCTCAAGAGCGAGCGTATCCAATACTGGATCAGCGTCGGAGCCCAACCGTCGGACACCGTCCGGGGGTTGATCAAGCGGAGCGCCGCAGCCGCGAGCGCCTAGTTGCGCCGTAGCGGGTGCGATCCGATGCGGATCGATGTCCTGACACTGTTCCCCGAGGTGTTCGAGCCGTTCCTCGCATCGAGCATCGTCGGTCGCGCCGTGACGTCGGGCTTGGTCGAGATCGCGTGCACGAATTTCCGCGATTTCACGCATGACAAGCATCGCTCGGTCGACGACAGACCGTTCAGTGGTGGACCGGGAATGGTCATGATGTGCGGACCGGTGTTCGACGCGGTCGAACATGTGTCCCGCGGATGTGAGGTCGAGGCCACCAAGATTCTCCTGACGCCGCAGGGCGAGCGGCTGAACCAGCGGATCGTCTCGGAGTTGTCCCGTGATTCGCACCTAGTGCTGCTTTGCGGGCACTACGAGGGCTTTGACGAGCGAATTCGGCTCGGTTTGCGTCCTCGCGAGATTTCGATCGGCGACTACGTGTTGTCGGGAGGGGAGGCGGCGGCGATCGTGTTGGTAGACGCGGTCGTGCGGTTGCTCCCGGGAGCCCTGGGTCACGAGGACGGGGCTGCGAACGACTCGTTTTCGGACGGGTTGCTGGAGCATCCGCAGTACACTCGGCCCCGAACGTATCGGGACATGGAGGTACCGGAAGTGCTGCTGTCGGGGAACCACGCGGAGATCGAGGCGTGGCGCCGGCGGGAGTCGATCGAGCGGACGCGTGATCGTCGGCCGGATTTGTTGAAGGAATCGGATGGACCGAACGAACACCCGTAACGCGGCGAAACGCATGCGACGCGACGCTGACGGGTCTTCCCGCACTGCGGCGGATTAGGAACGAGGAGTATCGAGATGAGTCACCCATTGATCGACGCCGTGGAAGCACCGCATCTGAAGTCGGATCCGCCCGAATTTCGCGTCGGAGACACTGTCGACGTCCACACGCGGATCATCGAGGGGGAAAAGGAGCGCACCCAGGTCTTCAACGGCGTGGTGATCGCGCGGCGCGGACACGGTTTCAATGCGTCGTTTACGGTCCGGCGGATCGTGGCCAATCAGGGCGTCGAGCGGACGTTTCTGGTTCATTCGCCTCGCGTCCTGAAGGTCGAATCCAAACGTCACGGCAAGGTGCGGCGCGCGAAGCTGTACTATCTGCGTGATCGGGTGGGTAAGTCCCGGCGGTTGCGCGAGAAGCGTCGCGTCCCGACCAAGGCATCCACCCCGGCGCCGGTGCCGGAACCCGTCGCCGTGGCTGAAGTCGCGGGCGAGCCGGTGTGACCCTCGGCACGCGGGGCGAACGGATCGCCGCGCGGACGCTCAAACGATCCAAATACCGGATCGTCGCACGCAACTACCGATGCCCCGCCGGCGAGATTGACCTGATCGCGCTCGACGGCGACACGCTCGTATTCGTCGAGGTCAAGACCCGGCGATCGAGCGAGACGGCTTTCCCCGAAGTCAACGTGCATCATCAGAAACAAAGGAAGATCACGCAGGTGGCCAAGTACTACCTCGCCGCCAAGAACGCGCAGCATTACCCCTGCCGGTTCGATGTCGTGTCCGTCGTCCTTGGCGAAAGCGGCGCGCCGGCGGTTGAGCATTTTGTGAACGCCTTCGAGCCTGCGAACCGGTGATTTTCAATGGGGCTGGTCGACTCGCACGCACATCTGACGTTTGAACCACTACGACACCAGGTGGCGGACGTTCTGAACCGGGCGGCGGCAGCGGGAGTGGACCACGTGATCTCGATCGCGACCGACCTGGACGACGCGGAGCGGGTGCTCGGTTTGGCGCGCGCGGACGACCGAGTGTCCG
Source organism: Phycisphaerae bacterium (assembly GCA_029260195.1). Classification (GTDB taxonomy): domain Bacteria; phylum Planctomycetota; class Phycisphaerae; order UBA1845; family UBA1845; genus OFTM321. Next base: position 2,193 of record JAJDDS010000280.1, on the reverse strand, counting down.
CAGCGATGGGCATTCATCCGCATGAAGCCGCGGAAGTGGAAGAGGACGACTGGGAACGATACGAGCGGCTGATGAGCGATCCGGCGTTCATCGCGATCGGGGAGATGGGCCTGGACTATCACTACGACTTCGCCGAGCGCGGGGTACAGCGGACGGTGTTCGCACGGCAACTGGCGCTCGCGTCGGGGGGCGATCGGCCGATCATCATTCACTGCCGCGAGGCCCATGGGGACGTTGTGGCGATTCTGAAGGCGGCGGGGTTCGGCGGGTGGAAGGTGGTGTTCCACTGCTTCACGGGAACGGGAGCGGAGGCTTCCGAGATCGCGGAGAACGGGTGGCGAATATCGTTCACCGGCGTGGTGACGTTCAAAAACGCGGGGGAGTTGCGCACGATCGCGAGGGACTATCCCGCAGATCAACTGATGGTCGAAACGGATTCGCCTTATCTGTCGCCGGTTCCGGTGCGTCACGTTCGACCCAACGAGCCGGCACATGTCGCACACACCGCGAGGTTCATCGCCGAGCTTCGCGGAGTATCGTACGACGAATTCGTGACGTGTACGTCGGAGAACACGCGGATGTTCTTCGGGCTCGCATAGTCGCCGGCGCCAAGCCTATCGCGGGACGGCGTAAAACGTAGCGTAGGGTTTCGGCGGATCGCCGGTCGCAAACGTGCCCAGCCAAGTGAGTCCGCGTTGCGAAAGTCGGATGAACAGGTCCGGTTGAATCACGTCGGGGAAACCATAGCGAGAGTTCCGCAGGCGAGAAGTCTCCGCCCAATTCACCAGTACATGCGTGTACCCGGCGTCTGTCAGCCAAGCGACGATGGATTGGTCGTCGTGTGCGGTGCGGACAACCTCTATGAACGGGTTGCGGTTAAAGACGACACAGTAGTCGACCGGGCGACGGAAGTAGAGGGCCTTGGCATCACCGATCATGAGGATCTTTGCGTCGTCGGGCAGGGAACCGTTAATGACGGCCAGGTGCTCGTGGCCGGCGCCGAGGCCGTCGAGAAAGAAACGGTCCGCGCCTTCCAGAGGCAGCTTGCTGCCGTCGTGGTAGAGGTGGTCGGCGTAGTGCGTCGCCATCGCGAACGCGCTAACGCCGGCGCCGACAATCAAGACGGCGGTGAGCGCGCGCCGAGCGACCGCCGATGACCACACCTCGAACGCCCGCCCTGCAAGCACGACGAGCGGAACGATCATTGGAACCGCGAACCGCGCGTACAGGTGCGTAAGATACAACCAGAGGATGAGTTGAAGGGCTGCAACCAACGCGAGTCGCCGATCGAGGAGCTGCCGTTTGCGTGACAGCAGTCGCAGGAACGGCAGGATCAGAATCAACGGTCCGAAGCGTTGGACCGGGTCGGCGGGTATGTGTCTCCACAACCGCTGCATTCTGGCTGCGAACGTGAATTCGCCTGGTCCGGGCGCGTGACAGGCGTCGAAGTGCCAAGCTTCGCGTTCGCCCCAGCCGGGAGGTTGATCGTCGCAGTCGGGGCTGAGCAGGGGGAAAACGGGGTTTCCGGTCATGGCTGTGTTCTTAACCAGCCAAGGCGCGAAGCCCAGCAACACGGTCAAGCCAAACACGGCGCCGGCTCGGATTCGGGACGCTAGCGGTGGATTGGGCCACAGCGCGAACGCCGCGCCGATCGGGACCGCTACGAGCGGAACGGCTGTGTACTTGCAGCCGCACGCGGCGCCAGTCATCAAGCCGGACAGTATCAGCCAAGTCCGGCGTTGATCGGGTCGGGTCGATGGGTTGGACGCGCGCATCGCGCAAACAAGCGCGATCATGGCGAACAGAAGCATGCCGTTCTCGACAAAGGCGACACCCGACAGGTAGGTCAGCCACCCGACACTTGCCGCGACTACGGCGGTTACAACGCCAACGGTTCGCGACGTCTCGCGACCGGCGACGTAGGCTGCGAAGACAAAGAGCGCACCGAGGAGCGCGTTGAGAATCTTGGCGGTGGCAGCCCCGTCGTAGGGATCGTCACGGAGGACCATAGTGAGCAGGTAGAGCATCTCGACGTTGGCGGGGAAGTTGCCGTAGACGTTGTGAGGTGTGTAGGTGATGGCGCCCTGTTCGACGTACTCCTTGGGCAGTTGCAGGTGGTATTCGAGTACATCGTAGCCGCCGCCCTCTTCGACCCACAGAAAACCCGGCGGCACGACGGCCACCAGCAACGTC
>JAJDDS010000279.1 GCA_029260195.1 Phycisphaerae bacterium | reverse complement strand
CACTGCTGGCGTACCTCCCCGGTCGGGCACTTCTGCGCTGGGTCGGAATTGAGGCGACGTGGTCGCGCGGTGGTCGCGTCATCCTCAGCCTCGCACTCTCGTGGGCGATCGTCCCATTCCTTTTGAATCCGATCTGGCATTTCACGCACGACGGTCGGGTAATGGCTGCGGCGATGTGGGTGATCGTTTCGACCATGGCATTGCTCGGGCGGCGGGACGCACCCGCCGCGCTGGGGGACGTGACGTTCGCCGCGCGTCGCACGCGCATGGGTGCGTGGATCGTCGGATTGCTTCTGACTGCCACCGTGATCCTGCCCTACTGGCCGACGGAACTGCTGGGCTATCCCCAAGCGTCACAGATCCACGATTTCATCAAACATCATGCGATCCTCGCGTCACTCGACCGTATGTCGCTCCCGCTGGGCAACATCTTCTACGCCGACGGAGCCAACGAGCCGGTCCATTACTATCACTTCTTCTATTTGATCCCCGCGACCGTCCGCCTGTGGTCCGGCGGCGCGTTGAGCATCGAGCTGGCGTACGGGATGGGCAGTGCGCTCGTGGCGATGGCGACCACCGGGATGGTGTATCTCTTCACCAAACGCTTCACGGGTTCGGAGAGTCGCGCATCGCTGGCCTCCGCGCTCGTCACCGTGATCGGAGCGCTCGATGTCATACCGCTGATTCCCCACATGATCGATATCGGTCAGCCGGTCATCGTCATGGACGCCTGGGCGCGGCACGAATACCGCATACACAACGTCCTCAATCAGATGATCTGGGCGCCGCAAAACGTCACCGGCGTGCTCGTGATCCTGGTGGGCGCCTACGTCCTGTCCGTTCGCGGTCGATGGTGGGGGTGGCTGATTCTGGGGCCGGCCCTGGGGGCGGCAGCCATCGGATCAAGCGTGTGGGTGGCGATCGGTGCGTTACCGGCGATGGGATTGTTGGTACTGACAAAACCGCGATGGATACCGGGAGCGTTGGTGGTGGGACTTCTGATGACCGCGCTGAGTTGGCCGCTGCTGGAGGGATTCGCCGAGTCAAGCGCGCGCCACGGGGGTAGCCTCTCCGCCGAGTGGCCGGAGAACCGGTACGCCGTGTTGGGGCGACTGGTCGGGCCCGGAATCCTCGCAAATGTGTTGGATCTGCCATTTGTCCTGGCGATCGAATTCGGAGCCCGCGCGCTGTTTCTACCCATGGTGGGTCTCGCCATGTGGCGCAAGTTCTGGCGCGACGACGGGATGCGCTGGCTCATGCTGGCGGGTTGCCTCGGTCTGGCTGGGCCGGTGATATTCCACAGTGACATGCGCTTCAACGCGTTCGGCCAGCGCATCATCATGTTACCGCTCCTGTTCACGTCGATCGCAGCCTCGTGCGCGGTGTCGGCGCGGTGCGGGACGTCGCGCTGGTGGAACCCGTTCGGCTGGCGACCGGTCGAAGATTTCCCGTATCGCCGCGCCGCGGGAGTGGCGATGGGGTTCATCCTGGCTGCCGGGTTGACGATGGGCTTCTGGGAAGCGCCCATGTCGGCCGTCCGACGTTTCATCGAGCCACCCCTTGCCGATCGACGCCTCGACGCACCGGCGATGGCTGTGCGCGACGCCGAACGAGCCGCCCACCGTTTCATGCGATACGAACTGCCGCGCGACGCTGTGGTTCAACCGGATGTCGCCGGGGATCGAGCCGTGCTGGCGCAGGTCGTCCGCCGTCAGCTCGGGGTGATCGGTCCGCAGGAGGACGTCATGGTGTTCGATCCGCTCGACCGGGAGGCCTACTTGCGCTGCGCGGAGTCGGTCGCGGTCGAGTTGGCCCACGGCCGGGATCCCGCTAAGACCTACGCGGTGCTTCGCGGATACGGTATCACGCACGTTTTTCTCGGAGGGCTCGAACGCCGGCGATGGTCGCACCTTGAACGGCTGCACGACGAGCGTTTTTTTGCGGACGTCTTCGCGCGGGAAGGCATCCGCGTGGTGGCACTGAAGTAGGCACGGGGCGCCCCGCGTGGGAATTGCTCTCCGCCGGCGAGGAACTTGCCGATGGTTTGTGGTCCGCTACCATCCGTGTATCTTATCGCGCGAGGACTGCCCTCGAACGTGATCGAACGTCGAGCGACCGAGTCCGAATAACGAACGGACGCGGAGGAGGTGGCCGGCGAAAACCAGCCCCCGGGTCACCGAGATTTGGAGATGTGCATGACTGATGGTCAACCCGTTTTCGCGGACCGCGCCGAACGTGCGAGAGCACGCGCCGAAGCCTGCGCCACCTTTCTCGACACTTTCGCCCCCGGTCAGAATCACGATCTGCTGGCGGACATGATGGTGACCATCACGCGCCTCGCAGCCGACGGTTGCGGACGCGGCGAACTCAAAATACTAAACCGGGCCGTCAAAGAACTTCGCTACGCCTTCAAAACCTTTGCGCCGTTCGAAAACACCCCCAAAGTCTCGATCTTCGGATCGTCGCGCACGCCATCGGACCACCCGCAGTACGTCCAAGCCGTCAAGTTCGCGAAACTGATTCGCGATCAGGGATGGATGGTCATTACCGGCGCCGGCGACGGCATCATGCACGCCGGACACCAAGGCGCGACCCGCGAAGCCAGCTTCGGTGTCGCGATCGCCCTTCCATTCGAGCAGGACACAAACTCCACCATCGCCGGCGATCCGAAACTGGTCAACTTCAAATATTTCTTCACACGCAAACTCCTGTTCGTGAAGGAGGCCAAAGCCATCGCACTCTTCCCCGGCGGATACGGCACGCAGGACGAAGGGTTCGAAGCCCTCACCCTCGTGCAAACCAGCAAAAGCGCCCCGGTACCCATCGTGCTCGTCGACGAACCCGGCGGTACCTATTGGCAGCATTGGCGCACGTACGTCAAAGCAGAACTTCTCGGCAACGACATGGTCAGCCCCGAGGACATGGACCTCTTCTATCTGACCGATTCCGCCGACGACGCGTGTGACGAGATCACCCGTTTCTATCGCCGGTACCATTCATCGCGGTACGTGCGTGAGGAGTTCGTGATCCGCATGAACTCACCTTTGTCGACGGAGTGGATCGAACAGCTCAACGGAGATTTCTCGGACATCGTCTCGGGCGACCCCATCCGCCAGATCCAGGAGCCCCTGCCCGAAGAGGACGGCGAATTCGCTCAATGTTCGCGTTTGGTCTTCCGGTTCGACCGTCGCAGCGTGGGCCGACTGCGGCACCTCATTAACGCCATCAACGACGCAGAGTAGACCGCCGTGGCGTCCCGCCGGAGCTGAACCTGCTCACCTCACCGCAAGCGTCGCCAGCGTAGCCTTCGCCAGCGTGCCGCCTTCGCCAACCATGGCTGACACGGTGTGCAGCTCCTGCACGCGGTAGAAGTAATCCCCCGACGACGGGACGGCGTTGCGCATAAGCAGAGGCTCGCGGATGCCACAGCGACGCAGGCTCGTCGCCCCCGCATCTTCCGACATCATCGCCAAAGTAGAGTTTGCCCAGCCCATTTGCGATCAATTCTTCCTGACACGATTGCTTCTCCGCAACTCGTACTCTCTGTCTCCTGTAATTATACAGGAGAGGCGCTGCACGTTGTGAACAGTGGACGGACGAAGATCGATGTGGATCTCGACGCTTCTTGCGTCCTCAATCGTCAACACACCGTCGATTGCGCGCTCACCAACGGTACTTCCCGCAATGATCGACGTAAGTTCCTGAGTGTTTACTGGAAGATCGTGTCTGTGGGCGGCGCCGAGAAGCTCATCGACGAACTCGTGAACTTCACGTGTCGTGAAGGCATCATTCGGAGCCGCGACCGTAAGGGAGCGGTAGCCCAGCGAATACACGCCCTCCGCACCGCCAACGAACCCGCATTCCACCTCTCCTCAAACTCGTCCTTACATGGAAATCGGAGTTTTCTGACCAATTTGATGAAGAGGTCACGGTGCGCCGATTTCGAAGGGCGAAACACGGTCGAGCTTCCGCTCTGATCGTCGATTGACGTGGTGGTCGCCGATCACCGCACCCGCACACCGAAGCCATCGCACTCATCACGCCCCCCAAATCCGCGATTTCACGCGGGCACAGAGGCGCTCGCCAATTCTCAAGAAAACACAGATCACCCCTGACGTTATCAAAGTATGAGGAGCGACACACAACGTGCGCGCCGACCGAAGACCCCACACGCCAAAGCCGCGTCCACCTCCCGCGCCAAACGAACCCACCGTGCCCGCGCCAAACGAACCCACCGTGCCCTCGCCAAACGAACCCAAATCGCACCACTCCGTCGACCCTCGAATCTCCCCTACGAGCCAAGCATCACCGATTCGCCCCCCAATCCCACCGTCCGCTCACCGCGCCAGCACCAAACGAACCCATCCATGAAGCAGTATGGGTCAAGCCCCGGTGCAGGAGTCGAAAGGAGAAGGCTCCGTGCATGTCCGTCGGCGTCGGTCGATCTGCCCATCTCAGCCGGCACCGTCATCCAGCAAGGGCCCTTCTCCGTCCATGTCCTGAGCCTGAGGTTAAGGGAGATCAGCCACTCATGGCGCTCCACTCCTCTGATTCATCGAGCCGAGGCCGACGGAACGTGAAGCGCTCAACCATCTCTTCGGGATTCCGCGCAGGACGGATCGCCATGAGAATGCAATGCGAAGAACGCCGCCCTCCAACGTTCGCAATGAATCACCAGGCGCCAGGCCGACTCCATCAACGCCCAACGCAACAGACCCGAGCCCTGCTTGGTGATCCCCAGATCCTCCTCTGCGTCAATCCGTTTTCCGCTTCCCGTTTTTCGGTTTTCGACTTTCGGCTGTCAACGATCCGTAGGACGGTGAGACAGCACGGCCGAAGTCCCGGCTGTGGCGGGATTCGGGGCGGCCGGTCGCAGTTCGTCGGGTTTGGTTCTCCCTTCGCGACGGGGAGCGGGGTCGATGGTCGAAGGCGCGACTGCGACGGCGGCGGTGACGTGGGGACGCGCTGGGGGCTTCGCGTTTGTGACCAGCGAGCTGACGTTGCGGACGACGCCGGTCCAGGTTTCGTCAGCCACCAGTCGAGCGCGGCGAATTCGGTCCGCGCGCGTGGCGCGGTTCGCGGCGGCGACGCATGCGTCGGCGAACGCGCCGGCGTCGGACGCAATCGTCACCTCCGGCTCATAGACCCGGGATTCGGGAAGCGGAGTCGATACCACACCGAGCCCGGCTGCGAGATACTCGCGCAGCTTGATGGGGTTCACGTTGCGGGTCAGCTCGGATTCCCGGAACGGGACGATTGCGAGGTCAAACGCCGCGCAGTAAGCCGGCAGATCGGCGTACGGCTTACGCCCGAGCAAGTGAACGTTGTCGAGCGCGCGGAGCGGCGAGACGTCACAGAGGACGGAACCGAGGAGTACGAATCGCATGTGCGGCAGCCGGCGCGCGACGTCGGCGATCAACTCGATGTCGACCCAATGGTGGATGAGTCCGAAGAACCCGACGAGGGGGCCTTTCAATCCGCACACGTCCTCGGGCAGGTGTTGGCCGGGCTTGAGGGCGGACGCGAAGTGATCGACGTCGACACCGTGTCGGACCAGATGCGCGTTGGGATGGAGCGTCGACTTCGACACGCGCAGCGCTTCGGAGGTGCAGAGCACAACGTCCGCGCGTTCGATCTGTTCTCGTTCGGCGTTTTGGATCGCCCGAGCGTCGTGCCCATCGAACTGGGCATACTCGTCCACGCAGTAGTAGACGAAGCGTTCCTCGTCGAATCGCCCCGCGAGGAACGGAACGTCGGGCGCGAATGTCCATATCTGAACGGGGCGATCCGCGTGAGGTGTCAGGACGCGCAGCGCCCGCCGAATCTGGGCGATGACCAGCGATTGATTCAGTCGACCGAGGACCCCCTCGTGGGCGCCGGGAATGACCAGCGGCGTGAACTCCACCAGGGAATCGTTGACGACACGCTGCCCGCGCAGGACGCGGAATAGGACGGACCCGGCGCTGCGCGCATCGGCTGCCGTCACCCGTGGACAACGTGTTCCGTGGTAGTTGACCCAAAGAACGGTGTTCTCGCGGGCCAACTCGGTCATGACGTGGTGCTTGCTGGTCCGATCGGCCGACCAGTTGCTCGCGACACAGATGATGGTACGGTTGCGGATCATGGATTTAGTGTCGGTGTCCGGCCGTTGTCAAATGGGGGCGCTGGCTAGGCATTCATGGCACGTCAGGTTCACGTATATCGGACGCCGGGGGGCGGTCGGTCAGCAGTGCTCGTCCTGATAGTATGGATAGTAGTTGTACCGTCGGCCGTAGCCGCTCGACGGGTCGTTCTCTCCGATGAGCAAGCCTCCGAGGATCTTGATGTTGTTCCCGAGGATGTGCTTGATGGCGTGGCGAGCGATGGGCTCTGCCGTGCGATGCATGCGTATGACAAAAAGCACACCGCTCGTCATCTGCCCGATGACACCGATGTCCGCGACCGTGGTGGCTGGCGGCGTGTCCACGATGGTGTATTGATACTCCCGTTGAAACCGCGTGAAGACGCTCCGGGCAATCTTACGGCTGAGCAGTTCGGTGGCGGAGCGCCCGCGCGTCCTGCCAGCCGGTATGACAAACAGATTGGGCAGCGGTGTGGGTTGAACAGCGTCGTCGATCCCAGCCTCTCCGCGCAGGACGTCCGCGAGCCCCGGGGAGGATTTGGTATTGAGCATTCTGGCGATCCTCCCCTGGCGAAGGTCCCCGTCGACGATGAGGACTTTCAGGTGCGGAATCTCAGCCAGCGTGAAAGCGAGGTTGGTCGTGGTGACGCTCTTACCTTCACGTGGGACGGCGCTGGTCACGGCGAAGACGCGGTTCTCGTTTCGCGTGTTTCCGCTGATCAGCCGCGTCCGCAGCGTGCGGTACTGTTCGCTGCGCACCGAGGACGGCGCGTAGTAGGCGACGATCTCGTCTGACATGCCCTCGACGATCGCCCCCGGCGCGCCGCCGGTGTCGCCCGCCGACTCCGCGGCGCCAACGGTCGTGGGCTTGGCGATACCGTACCAGTTCGACCACTTGCGCATTTGCTCAGCCGCGTCGCCAATCCGCGACGCGGTATCGTCACCGCGGTCTTTGCGGGCGCGTTCAATAGCCTCGGCGTTAGCCCCCATTAGCTTCGTTGCTCCGAATTATATGCGTACCACGATGCAATCGGTGTCCAGACACTGGTCCGGGTCACGATTCGCTGCAGAGCGGATCGCGGTGCTTGGATGGCTCGTTCGTAGAGATCGCGATTCGTCAGGTTCAGGTAGGCCATCGATCCGCTCACGCCGACCATCCCGGTGAGCGCCAGGAGCACGGCGGGGACGATGCAGACCTTGGCGAAGACACGTTTTCGCCGAACAGCCGTCGAGACGATCTCGCCGATGGACTCGAGAAGCGGCAGCCCCAACCCCTCGGTGACTTGGCGCCGTG
>JAJDDS010000278.1 GCA_029260195.1 Phycisphaerae bacterium | reverse complement strand
TCCGCGCATCGCAACGCGCTCAGTGTCGTCTTGCATGAACTCGCCACCGAGAGAAGTCGGATGATCGGCTTGCCGCGCGGTGCCGAGCGCATCACCCGCGCGCCGCCCGTACGAACGCCCTTGCACGCTCCGCCTCAACCGGCGCCGTCGTCTGGTCGCCCGATTTGAGATGCGTCCCGACAATCACGCCGTCGCAGCGTTTGAGTAATCCCCCGACCGTCTCGACCGTCGCCCCGCTACCCACAAAAAGCGGTCGATCTGGAACGGCGGCTCGGATCTGGTCGATACACGCCAAGTTCGCCGGCGCGCCCGTAGCCACTCCCGAGACGATCAACGCATCCGCGTGTCCGCGATAAGCGCAGTCCCGCGCCGCCTCGGCGAGGTCCGGCTGACTTACCGGCGTTGCGTGCTTGACGTGGACGTCCGCGAAGATAGCCACATCAACCCCCAGCGAGCGCCGGTACCGTAGCGTGTCGGCGGCGCGCCCTTCGATCATCCCCTGATCCGTCGCAGCCACCCCCGTATGCACGTTGACGCGAATGAACCCCGCCCCGGCTGCGGCTGCTATCCCCATCGCAGCCCGGGCGTCATTGCGAAGGGCATTCACGCCGATCGGCAAACCGCACGCGCGTTTGACCTCCCCGGCGACGATCCCCATCGCGGCGACGGTGGCTGGATCGAGTGTGCCCGCCTCGAACGGCGTGTCGCCGTAGTTCTCGATCATCACCCCGTCGAACCCGGCGTCGCGCAACGTCTCCGCGTCGCGTCGCGCACGATCCAGAATCTCGTCCATCCGCAAAGACGACCGAGGACTCCCCGGCAGCGCGGGCAGATGAACCATCCCGATCAGAAACGGTTTGGGAAAACTAGCCACGAGGGTCAAATCCGGTTGATCGCGGCGCGTGGCTGGAATCGTTAATCATCGCCGCCCTTGCGAAACACAGCCACAACATCTTCGATGGGTACGACGAAGAGCTGATTGTCCGCCTCGAAGTCAACGGGGATCGCGTGTCGCGGGTTGAAGAGAACGCGGTCGTAACGACGGATCGGGAAATCCTCGTCCTTGGATATCTGGGCTGACACCGTCACGACGCGTCCTGTGATCGTTGGGATTTCGACCGTATCGGGCAGTTCGATGCCGCCCTTTGTGCGCTTCTTGTCGGCGTCCTTGCGAATCAGGACGCGCTTGCCGAGCGGCTCTACGGTTTCGAGTTTCTTGCTCCCGGTTGATGGCGACCGAGTCATGCTCGCTCCTCTTGCGTGTTGCCCGCGGAACCTGTTCCCCTCGATACGCATCTTACGCCCAAACTCCAACGTCAAGCAATGCCCGTCTTCGATTCCTTGTCGTTTCTGGCGCAGTGGGTAATCCAGCCTCCAGTGGATCCTCAGCAAGATTCCTCGCTACGCTCGGAATGACAACGGGGGGCTCGGACTGACGAAGGTCCGCGTTGCCAAGCCCGACCAGCCCCCGATCCGGGTATGCCAACGAAATCGCCGCACAAAACGGGATGCCCGCCGAGATTCACGTCACCGGCGGGGCTTCCGCTTCCCGCGCGCCGCTACTACAATGCCGCCGCGATTAACACCGGTCCGAAGACGCCACAAAAAATGCCCGATCCAACCACCGTCGCGTTCGTATCCCTGGGGTGCGCCAAGAACCTCGTCGACTCCGAGAAAATGCTCGGACAACTGGCTGAGAGCGGCTGCGCCATTACCGGTGACGAGTCCGACGCCGACGTCATCGTCGTGAACACGTGCGGATTCCTCGACGCCGCCCGCGCTGAGGCTGTCGACTGCATCACCGATGCCGTCGAACTGAAGAGAACCGGCCGATGCAAGCGTGTCGTCGTCGCCGGATGCCTCGTCCAACGCGACAAGACCGCGCTCCTCGACACCGTTGAAGGAATCGACGCCATCGTCGGCGTGAACAATCGCGACGACATTGTGCGGGCTGTGCTCCGCGGCAATCTCAATCTTGAACGCACCGCCGACGTCTTCCTCAGTGACTATCACCCGTTCGTCCAACTCGATTTCGCCCGCCTCCGACTCACCCCTCAGCATTACGCATACCTCCGGATCAGCGAGGGCTGCAACCAAAAATGCACGTTCTGCACCATCCCAGCCATCCGCGGACCGATGCACTGCAAGCCGCCCGAGGTCGTATTGGCGGAGGCCCGCGAACTGGTGTCCGACGGCGCCGTCGAGATCAGCCTCATCGGCCAAGACACGACTAGCTACGGCGAAGAGTTTGCGAACCCCGCCGGACTCGCCGAACTGCTGCGGTCTCTGAACGGCGTGGACGGACTGCAGTGGTTGCGGTTGATGTATGTTTACCCCTCGATCCTGACCGACGCCATGATCGACGCCGTCGCGGAGTGCGACCGGGTCGTCAAGTATATTGATATCCCCCTGCAACACATCAACGACCGCATCCTCAAGTCGATGCACCGCCGGGTCACCCGTGCCGAAACCGAGGCTCTGCTTGAGCGATTACGTGAGCGTATCCCCGGCGTACATATCCGCACGACACTCATCGCAGGTTTCCCAGGGGAGACGGACGCGGAGTTTGACGAGCTTGTCGACTTCGTCCGCGGCTTCCGATTCGACGCGCTCGGCGTCTTTCCTTACTCGCTCGAACCCGAGACTCCGGCGGGACGAATGGGAGACCAGATTCCCGACGGCGTGAAAGCCGAACGCATCGACGCGCTCATGACCTTGCAGCAGGAAATCGCATTCTCACTCGCCGATCAGATGATTGGCAGCACCTTCCGCGTCCTCGTGGACGACGACCCCCACGACGGGTTCGCCCCCGCGCGACACGCGGGTCAAGCTCCGTTGGTTGATAGCCTTACTTACATCGAAGACGCCAACGTCGAGCCGGGAGACTTCGTCGACATCCGCTGCACACGCCGAGACGACTACGACCTCGTGGGTTCTCCGACGTCCGTCCCGCTCCCCGTTTGCTCATAGCATGAAGATCAACCTTCCCAATCAGATCACCCTCGCCCGACTCGCACTCGCCATCGTATTTTTCGTCCTCCTGGGCCAATACTCCCACCGCGAACCCAACACCCGCCTCCTCGACATCTGCGTCGCCATGTTCATCGTCGCCGCCGCGACCGACTGGCTCGACGGATATTACGCCCGCAAGCAAAACCAAGTGACCGCGCTTGGACGCATCCTCGACCCATTCGTCGACAAGGTGCTCGTCTGCGGAGCGTTCATCTTTCTCGCCGGCCCCTCCTTTTGCGGGCTCGACGGCCGCAACGTCACCGGACTGAGCACGTGGATGATCGTCGTCATCCTCGGCCGTGAACTTCTCGTCACCGGCTTGCGCGGGTTCTCCGAGTCCCGCGGCGTGCAATTCGGCGCGGAGTACGTCGGAAAAGCGAAGATGTGGATTCAATCCATCACCGTTCCGGTGCTTCTCGTGACCGTGGCCCACTGGAGCGGCGAGGGCGAGACCGGCACCCTGTTCGTACGCCTGGCGTTCGTGTGGCTCACTGTGATCGTCACCACTGCGTCGCTCGTGACCTACCTGATCAAGTCCCGGTCCATTCTCATGGAAGCGTCTCGTCCGTGACGGAATTGACTTACTTCAAAGCCTGCCTCCTCGGACTCGTGCAAGGCCTGACGGAGTTCCTGCCCGTCAGCAGCAGCGGGCATCTGGTCATCACGCAGAACCTCCTCGGCCTCCCCAGCGACGCCCCGGAGACGTTGCTGTTCGACGTAGTGACACACTTCGGCACTCTGCTCGCCGTGCTGGTGGTTTTCGCCGGGACGTTTGCGCGATTCGCCAGACGGTTGGTCGTCGAGGTCGGCGCGGAATACGCCGGGCGCCGGACCGCCTGGCGAGTGGGTGGTCTCGCGGTCGCCGCCTGTATCCCGACCGCCGTCATCGGCTTCGCTTTCAAGGACTCCTTCGAGCGGGCCTTCAGCTCCCTCGCCACGACGGCTGCGGGGTTGCTTTTCACCGGGACGTTTCTCTACCTCATAGGCCTTCAATCACGCCCGAGTCGGGGATGGCGACGATTCGGATGGTGGCGCGCCGCACTGGTCGGCATCGCTCAGGGCTGCGCCATTATGCCCGGCGTCTCCCGCAGCGGATCCACAATCTGCACCGCAATGCTGTTCGGACTCAAACGTCGATGGGCGGCTGAGTTCAGCTTCCTCATCGCAACTCCAACGATCGGCGGAGTCGTGCTCATGCAGCTCCGCGAGACCCTGTCCCTGCCCGAAAGCGAGTTGCACGCCATTCCCTGGGGTCCGATCGCGGCGGGGTCAGCCGTCGGATTCGTCAGCGGTGCCATCGCCCTGCATGTCCTGTTGGACATGGTCATCCGCGACAAGATCCACTACTTCTCCTACTACTGCTGGATCGTCGGCGCGGCTGCCATGGGATGGTGGGCGATCGGGTCCGCCGCGGGATAAGTGTCACAACGTGACACTTCCTAAGGCAACAGAACCACGCTCCCCCGGATCTGACGCGATTCGACATAGTCGTGGGCGGCCGCCGCGTGCCGCAGGGGGAACGTCCGGTCCAGCAACGGTCGCACTTTGCCTGCCCGCACCAGCTCCAAACCCTCCGCCAGCTCCTCCATCGTCCCCATGAACGACCCCTTGAAGATGTGCTGGCGGAAGAAGAACTCCTTCAGATTGAAATCGACGTGGTAGCCGCTGACCAACCCGAAATTCACGAACGTCCCGCCCAATCGCATCGACTTGGTGTTGGCGTCGAACACTGACGCACCCACATTGTCGATCACCACATCCACCCCGCGACCGTCCGTCCACCCCATCACACGCGCAACCTGATCCTCCGCATCCCGCAGAATCACGTCGTCGGCCCCGATCGAACGCACAAAATCGACCTTGGCCTCCGAACCGACCGTCGTGATCACACGCGCCCCCAGCGCCTTGGCGACTTGAATGCACATCCCCCCGCTCCCCGACGCGCCAGCCTGTACCAGCACCGACGCACCACGATCGACCTCGCCCAACGACTTCACCGCGTGCATGGCTGTCATCAGACATAGCGGCACTGTTGCCAGCGCGTCTTGTGGCAGATCCGTCGTATCCGCAATCACGAATCGCGCCGGAACCCGCACGAACTCGGCGTAACCTCCCCACTTCAACGTCCCGGTCACCGTGTAGCTAGCCGCCTGGTTGATCGGACGGTGTGCCCAATCCCCAGGGTCCACCGGAAAACCTGGCGCGATAAGAACCCGCTGCCCCGCGACCAACCCTGACACATCATCTCCCACGGTCGCGACGGTCCCGGTGATGTCCGCACCCATCACGTGCGGCATGGCCATCTCGCGCGTGATCGCTCCCATCCGCAGATAAAGGTCGTAGCGATTCAGCCCGCAGGCAGCCACCTTCACCACAACGTGCCCCGGACCAGCCTCCGGCGCGGGCACGTCCTCGTAGCAAAACACGTCGGACTTGCCGAACC
>JAJDDS010000277.1 GCA_029260195.1 Phycisphaerae bacterium | reverse complement strand
GATGCGCGCAATGTCACCCATGGACACATCCGGAAACGTCGGCGGGAAATTCCCGTCGTTCGTGTCGAACTCCAATTCGCCGACTCCACCACCGTCAACAAAAATCTGTCCGACGACCACGTCGTTGATGAATACCGAGTGCTGTCCCGACGGGAATCCCGTCAGCAAAATGTCGAAACGCTCTCGGTCGGGACGGATGCGGTACTGGACATATCCGCCGAGCGGACCCGGCCCGGAAAAGTGAAGGACGTACTCCAGTTGGCCGCCGACCTCGCAGGGGGCGTCCTCATTGTCCTGCCCCAATCCGCTAAACACCCACGCCCCAACCGCCGCCAACCCGGGATCCGTGAACACATTGTGCGAACCCTGGTCCACAGAACCCGCGAAGTTTCCGGACGGGTTGCCGAACAGGCAGTTGTAATCCGCCGTCGCAGCCCCCCCGCCGCCGGTGTGAATCGCGATCCCCGCGCGGTTGTACGCCAACACGTTGCCCGACACGTGGCCTTCGGCGTTACTGATGAGCACCACAATGCCCGCGTCGGTCGCCCAGTTGCCCACGATCGAATTGGAACGAATCACCACCGACCCCTGCGCAACGTCGATCGCCGCCGCCACCGCCGCTTTATTTCCCGCGATCACATTGCTCACCATCGTCACGTCCGTGTTCGACAGCGCGACGCCCCCGCCCCGCGGAAACGCCACGTTCGAGATGATCCGATTGCGTTCAATCCGCGGACCCGCGCCAGCCACCGCGATCCCGCCGCCCAAACGTGAGTAGTTCCGCGTGATATCGTTACCAAAGACGAGCGTGCCATCGGTCCCAGCCGTAAGATAGACTCCACCTCCCCCACTGCAGCCCGCTACGTTGCCGTCGATTTGGTTACGCTCGATCCGGGGCGACCCAGATTCGGCGTACACACCCGCACCCCGGCCCTCGCACCGGTTGCCAAAAATGACGTTCCCCTTAATCAACGGTGAAGACCCCGCGGCGACATAGACACCGCCGCCGTTCGCCCACGCGCCGTTCGACACGATGCGGTTGCCCACGATCTTCGGGCTCGATCCGTTGACGCACATCACCCCTCCACCGTGCAACTCCGACTCGCCATCGCGGATGGTAATTCCTTCGATCACGCTGCCCGCGCCCTCCCCCGATTGGAACGTCACGACCGTCCCGGTATCGCCCCCGTCGATCACCGTCGCCAGCACGGTGTCCGCGTCGCCCGGGGCGCTTCCGCGAACGCGAACCGCCTTGCCGTTGAAATCGATGTGCTCGCCGTAGACGCCCGGCATGACCAAGACATCGTCCCCGTCCGCTGCGTCGTTGATGGCGGACTGAATGTTCGTGTGCGTCCCCTGCCCACCGGCATCGACCACCCACTGAGCGCCAACCGCCGCCGAGGCGAACCAACACACACATCCGACACCAATGAGCTGTGGACGTACGGCACGTCGCGAATCAATCATGTTCATGTTGTCGTCCCGTTGTGCTTGCCATTGAATCCGTACTTCTCCAGACGATATCGCATGGTGTCGCGCGACAGATCGAGAAGCATCGCCGCACGCGAGACATTGTTGTCGGTCGCTTCCATCGCACGCGTGATCAGCTCCCGCTCGACTCGTTCCAGCGGGATCGGTCCGCGCGAGAAATCCACCGGAATCGCGCCCTCACTCTTCCCCGCGTCGATCGGTCGCCCGCCGGCACGCGACTCCGGTACAAACTCCGCGTCGAGCATGTCGCCGCTCAACAGCACAGCGCTCTCAATGCAGTGCGATAGCTCGCGGACATTCCCAGGCCAACCGTAACGCCGCATCGCCTCCCGCGCAGCGCGTGAGATCTTCTTCACCGGCATCGAGAACTTACGACAGTAGACACGCGCAAAATGCTCAGCCAGCGTCATCAGATCGGTCCCACGATCACGAAGCGGCGGCAGATCGAGGTGAACCACGCGGAGCCGGTGATACAAGTCCTGCCGGAAACGCCCCTGCCCGACCCAGTCGGCAGGGTTCTGGTTCATCGCCGCCACCAGATGCGTGTTCACTCGAATCTCCTCCGCCGCCCCCACCGGACGGATCGCTCCCGTCTCGATGGCTGTCAGTACTTTCGACTGCGACCCCAGCGGCAGTGCTCCGATCTCGTCGAGAAACAGTGTCCCGTGGTCGGCTACCTCAAACAGTCCGCGTTTGCTCGCCCGCGCGTCGGTGATCGCGCCTTTCACGTGCCCGAACAACTCCGATTCCACGAGTGTTTCCGGCAGGGCGGCGCAGTTCACGTGAATGAACGGTCCTTCTCGGCGCCGGCCTTCGAAGTGGATCGCCCGCGCGAAGACGTCCTTGCCCGTCCCGGTCTCACCCGTGATCAACACGTTCGGTGGCCGATCCGTCTCCCCGACGTGGAGCGTCGCCAGACGACGCACCATCGCCTTCGCCTTTTCGATCTCTGCACACGCTCCCACGATCTGATGCAGTCCGAACTCCTGTGTCCGCGTCTTCTGCTCGTGCTTGAGCGTCTGCGTCATCCGGCGATGGTGCAGGTTCTTCCGTGCGACCTCCGACAACGCGCCCAGGTCCACCGGCTTGATCAGAAAGTCGGACGCGCCGCCGCGCATCGCCCGAATCGCCATCTGCACATCCGCATTCGCCGTCATCATAACCGTGACGATGTCCGGATGGGACGCCGACACCTCCTCCAACAACTCCAGCCCGCTCATCGACGGCAAACGGCAATCCAAGAGCGCCAGATCGGCTTGATGGTCCTTAAGCCAGTCGACGGCGTCCTCCCCTGAGGAGACCCAGTACGCCTGATACCCCTCGTCCTCGAGGCTCGCTCGCAAGCTTTCACCCAGGAGTCTTTCGTCTTCAACAATCAGAATCGTCGCCAATGCTCTGCCTCCGGCATCAAAGTCCTACAAACCCCCGGTGAACGCTCGTTGAAGGATCGCGAAATCGGAAAAATCCACGTCGGTATCGCCGTCAAGGTCCAGCGTCGCGCACGCGTCACCCACCGGACCCCCGTCAGCGCCCGAGAAGCACGTCTGAAATGCGTCGTAGTCATTCAGGTCAACGTCTCCATCTTCATCCCAGTCGCCTGGCACGATGGTCAGTTCCTGCTCAACGATCCGCAGATGGTCGATGTACCACGACCCGAACCCGGTCGGCGGATCGTCCTCATCTTGAATGAGCATCTCGAACGCGACGATCTCGGTCAGCAAACGGTCACCGTTCGGAACACCGGTCAACGAATCCGGGTCGATCCGGATCAACCCCTGCCCCATCACGATGTCCAGCGTGTAGTCCTCCAGGAACAGCGCCGGCTCGCTGTAGTTGACGTAGTCGAATCGCTCACCCTCGGCGTCGATGAAGGTAATCCAGATGTGCGTCCCGGTCAGCCCGAACCCGAATCCCTCTCCGCCATACATATCCGCCAGAACCACCAGATCGCTCAACGGAAAGTCGGCTGGTACCGGACCGGGAAAGTCCGGATCGCCGTAGCTGTGCAGCAGTGTCACCTGCCCACTCGGAAAAAGGTCCGTGCTGATCTCGCGCCGGCAACCGATGAACGTCCCAGGCGTGAACACCCCGCTGGCGCCGAACAACGCGTCCGTCCCCAGCGCGAACAAGCCTTCGGACGCGCCGTACTCCGGGAATCCCCCCTCACCGTTGATGTAAAACGTCGGCTGGTTTTGCCAATCCGTGATATCCACAACACCCGCCGCCGCGGCGGCGTCATCAACGGCGTATTCGAAGTCCTCGACGACTACAGTCACCTGCCCCCGTGCGGCGCCTGCCAGCGCGAGCACCACCGCGAACACGCCTGCCGATCCGCACCGAATTCCAGAATTCAACAACATATCCGATCACCTCTTCTGCCCATTCGTGATCTCGCCGGGTGCGAGTTTTCACCCATGCTGGGGCTCTTCCCACACAATGCCGCTGATCTCGTTTTTTGTCGAAACACACGTAAGGCCTTGCAACTACAAACGTTATGGTCAGCGAACGTCCCCGGCACCGTTTGTGCTCTTAGGAAGACTACAACATCGGTGCCGAACTGATTCGGATATTTGGAGTTGCGGTGGTGAAAGGGCTTCGGGACATGCGGAAAAGACGCAGATTCGGCGTCACGTTGATCGAGCTGCTGATCGTCTCTTCGATCGTCAGCCTGCTCGGCGCTATCATGCTCCCCTCGCTCAAACAGGTGCGCGAGCAGGCGCGCCGTACCGTCTGCCTCTCCAACCTCAAGCACAACGCGGTGGGGCTGTTCACGTACGCGGAGTTCAACCGCGAGTACGGACCGCCCATCATGAAACCGCTCAGCGGAAGATCCAACCGCTCGCTGATCCAACTCGAGCGCGCGGACGGGAGCATCAAGCAACACATCGGACACTTGTGGCCCAACTTCGTCAGCGACGCCACCGTCTTCCGATGCCCCTCCGCCAAGACTCTCGACGTCGGGGGGACGCTCGAACAT
>JAJDDS010000276.1 GCA_029260195.1 Phycisphaerae bacterium | reverse complement strand
GATAGCGCGATTGTACGGCGCTATCCCGCATAGGTCACGCAGCGGGAATCCTCGATGTCGAATCGGCTGGTCAGGTGGCTGGGCCTCGATCGAGTTGGTTGCCCCCGCCCGATCCGCATCCGGAGAATCTGACACACCCTGTCCGACGGTGGGCGCGCCATCGCTCTCGCCCTGAGCTTCCTCCGCTAACCGCCTTTTTATCAGGATGCCGATCCCGACATGCGCGGTCGGTCACGCGCTGCCGTCAGCGTAACTTCAACCCTTCGCTGATCCCGCCCAGCGTCTTGTTGAGCTTCTCAATGACATCGTCCGGCGGCGGAGTTTCACCACCTAGCTCGACCCGCAGTTTGAACTTCAAGTCATGGCCGACGGCGACCCCAACCACTTCGCCGACCACATCGGCCAAGTCCTGAATCTCATTCGGGCGCAGCTCGGCTTCTGCAACGCGCACACCGGGCCGTACCGGCGGCACTGGTGGCGTTATTCGTGGTGGGGTCGGCGGCGTCTCGCCGGACGGAACCTTGAACTTGGCGACTTGCGCACCGCTCAGGTCGCACGGCCACGGCCCCGAATCATCCGCCTTCTCCAGCATCCTCGCGCGGATCGCTCCGTCGATAGCCTCTCTAACCGTTGCCCACGGCAGCGTTTTGCCCGACTTCTGGCTGAGCGCAACCGACACGCCCACCGCCGTCGTCTGCCCATCCTTCCATGCGTCGGGCAGGTTCGGCGGCAGCACATCCATCGTTGGAATCTGTGGTGGTGGCGGGAGAAGCTGCGCAGCCTCGTTCAGAATCCCTGCCGGAATCGTCTCCGCCATGATGCTGGCAGTGCCAGAGACGAGCCATAGCTTCCCGGATTCCACCGCCGAGGTCACCGCCTGCTCGACAACATCGCGCTCTGCCTTCGGGATTGTGACAGGTTCCTCGTAACCCTCGCGCTGCACCTTGACCACATGGCCACCGCTGAAATAGTCGAACGCCTCCGACAACTTGATCTCGCGCGTTTCGGGCCAAAATTCGGGCAACACATCCGGCAGCAGCAAACCCGGTGCGATCTCCGTAAGGCTCGCCGCTTCGGGCAACACGAGTTCCAGGCTGGGGTCTTTCAGATCAGCTTCCTGCGGCTCCTGTCTCCAGATCGTCCTCACCGAACGATCCGGTCGGGTCGCCTGCAACAAGAAAAAGCCTTGCCTCGCACCATCGACCAATGTCCCGATGATTTCCTTTCGGCGCAGCATCTTGGGCAGATGCGGAAACTGTGCGAACGCCCCGACCAAGTCTTTGACACGACGCGACGTTTCGCCTTCGCGCCACAGATCATACGGACCTCCGGGCAGCAAGGCGTCGGCGCTGATCGGAGTATCCTGAATACGCGACCGAGAATCCGCCTTGATTTGGCTGAACAAAGCGTCGCCTCCGATGGTCAGCTTGAAGGCTTGGATGTCGTTCTTGTCCGAGACAGTCACGACGATGCAGTACGCCTGCCGGACGGCCTCTGGAATCTTTTTCTTCGCCGCCTCGATGTAGGAACTGAGCAGCCCCTCGCGCAGGGGATCAAGCGCCTGCCCCTTGAGCATCGTGCGCACCTCTTCCCACCCAAGGTACTCCCGAATCTGGCTGCGAATCGCGTCGAGGCCGTCGCGCGATGGCACCGCCAATACGACCGCGTTGCGATTCACGCGGGGACGGTCGGCTGCTGTCGTCTCGTCGATGAAGCGCTTGGCTTCCGGGCTGGGGTGACCCGAAGCCGAAGCCGCCTTCGGGCCGAGTACGGCGTAGTGAAACTCACCGTCGTCTTCGACGTCGCTGGGTTTCGTCGGCATGTTGTGGACACGACCGCCAGCCGCCGAAGCGCCGCTCGTCAGGCTGCGCTGCTTGTTGATCGCGTCGATCACCTGCGTGTCGATCAGTTGCTTGACCCGCCCACATGCCTCGCTGTGCATTTGTTTCAGGTTCGGCCTTGATCCCATGCGCCATGTCTTGGGCAACGCGGAGGAGTCGCCGGACGTCGAAGATATGTCGGCCTCATCGAGAAACCACGACACTTCGGTCCAGCGTCGCAGCATCTTCTCCATTTCGATCTTGTCCGGCCGCGTGTGACCCAGCAGTCGCATCAACTCCGCTGTGGACGCCTTCTGCCCAACCGGCTGCGAATGCAGAAAGGTGGCCACGACCGCCTGTTCCGCTTCACGGAAACGGATAGCGGGCAGCTCGCTCTGAATGATCCGCGCCTTCTCCAATTCGCCCTGGAGAATACCCGACCACTCCTGACGCTTGCCCTCGTACTCCTCGGACGCGGCCACGGTCGTCAACTCACGGAGTGCCTCGGAGATGTCGCCCTTCTCTTGTGCCGTCAGAAAGACATTAGGGCCAACCAATGGGGACTCATCCCATTTTTCCGCCTCACGCAGCGCGAGAGCGAAGGTGCGCAGCACGCCGCGCGTCCTTTGGAATGCTTCTAGCTGCGTCCACTTTGAGTAGAACGCCTCGGTCAGGTCGGGATGAAAGGGATAGCTTGCCAAGTAGCGCTCTTCCGCCGCCTTGCCTTCCTTCTGCGTCTGTTCATCGAGGGCGGTCACGCCCTTCATCGCCGCCACGACGTGCTGGCGGAAGGCTTCACGATCCCGAATGGACTCCGGTTTGAAGAACCTCCGCCGCAAGACCTCGGCCACATCTTCTTTGACGACAGGCTGCACACCCTCTTCACGCTCGCGCCGAAAGATGGCATACAGCTCTGTTGCGATTTCCTTGCCCAATCTGTCGCTCTTGGCTGGGTCGGTCGCCAGCAGCGACGCGACAATGGCACACTGATCCACCTTCGTCGCCGCCTGCGTCAGATACTGGAAGAAGTTTTGCAACCGACTACGCCATTCAGGATCGAGACCTATCTTCTCACGGGCGTACATCAAGACTTCGTCGATCAGGATCAGCACCGCTAGGCCGTCTTTGGTCGGCAACCTGAGAAGTTCCTCCATGAGGTTTTCCGCTGGAGCGCTGTTTCGCTCCTCGTCCTTGCCGTCGGCATGCAGCAGCTTGAGGCCGTCCGTCCCCGCGATCTGCCATGCAAGAACACTCCACGGTTGCTTGAGCCACCTGGCCTTGCCGTCGGGGTCAAGGATTTCCATTCCTTTCTCGACATCGAGCTTGTCAAACGCCAACACGGCGACGCGCGACTTGGGCGGCGTCATCCCGGCATGTTCGACGAACTCTTTGACGGCGGGCATATCCGGTAGGCTGTCTGGGTCGTGCAGCAAGTGTCGCAGCGTGATGAGCGTGTGCGTTTTGCCGCCACCATAGGTCATCTCAAGCTGCCGGATGGCCTTGTCGTTCTTGCCTGCCAGCCGCTGGATCACATCCTTAGCCAGTTCGCGCAGGTTGAACGTCGGATAGGTCAACGCAAAGAACTCGGACGGTTCCAGATAGACCTTCCGTGCCTTGCCCATGACGACGTCGTACAAATCCGCCGCGAAGGTGGCGAGCGAAAGCTCACCCGACTTGAGATCGTCTCGAACATGCACGACTTCGTGCCACGGCGTCCATTGGAGTTTTCTCTTACTCATAACCGCGATTCCTCATCTGTTGCGTGAAGAAGGACTCCTTCTCACATCGCTCAATCTTCCACTTGTGTCGATCCATCAAACAGCGTAACCGGGGCCATGCCCGACGCCCGGAGGTGGTTGCTGATGCTCTCCATCAGCGAGCGTTCCTCACTGCCTTGCTCCGCCAGTTCGATCAGCGCTTGCAGCACTTGTGCGAACAACTGGCTACGGCGAAGGCCGCGCGTGTCGAGGTAGCTGTCCACCTTGCTGACATCGCCCGCCTTCCACAAGTGCATCAGCCGATGCACCTGGTCGATCAGCGGAACCTCGCGCTGCGTGGGCATGGCCGGCTCGTCCTCGTCAAACAGCTTCGGCGTCTCGCGCTCATGATCTCGTTGCGCCTTGGCGGAGTCCCATGCGGGATCGAACCCCATGCCCGACCGTGTTCGCTGCGTCCACGTCTTGAGCTTCACCGTACTGCCGCCCTTGCCAGTGTCTTCATCTCCGCCGGCCGATTCGTCGTCATCTTCCTCGCTCGCGCCCTTCTTGCCACTTCTGGCGAGGATGTCGTGCCGATCCGCCAAGTCCTTGTCCGAGAGGCCGCACGAAATGGCGTACAGGATGCACGCGCCGATGGGTGCATCCTCCATCTTGAAATCGTGGCGATGGAGAAGGTAGTACGTAGTGATGTCATCGAGGCCGGCGACGGACTCAGCTTCGCCGTTGTGCGATAGGACACGCCCGACGACGAAATCCACAACGATACGCCGCACATGTCGTAAAAACTCCGACACCTCCATCAGTTTGCCCGGAGCGTTGGCTTTCTTGACAACGGGATGCTTGCTATAAGCCTCCATTGCTGGCCCCGTCGCAGCCCACACAAAGTCCGGCCCGCGAACGCCAGCATCCCAGTATTGCTGGAGCATCACGCCAACTTGTTCGCGCATGTCGTCCAGGACTCGATTATCCCAATCGGGC
>JAJDDS010000275.1 GCA_029260195.1 Phycisphaerae bacterium | reverse complement strand
GTAATGGCACGTGCGACGGACGAAGCGCCATCTGACGAAGGCCGAAACGCTCATTGCCTCAGCGCTGCAAGGCTGTACTGGTTCAGCGTGAATTGGACAATCCGTCCATTGTGTTAAGCAACTCCCCGGCACACGCGTGACGGGATTCTTGGTCCTCATCCTTGCTTCCGGCGGGAGTGCTCGGCCTCGGGTCGGGAACTGTCGGGGGCCGCCCCTTCCGTCCCGTCGCCTCGACATCGCCCAGCACCGGGTGAGGCGACGCCGAGGCGACGGAACTACAGGGGCTTTCCACTCCGCATGTCTGAGGGCAACTGCCCGACTTCGCAGCGAGCGACGCCCGCATGGCTTGGCGACGCTGACGACGCAATTCACGGGCGGCAGCGAGCTTGCGATCACGTTCGGCGTGGATCGTCTCGGCTCCAGCCCGCCGGTCGAAGCGATCGCTGCCGTCGCCCACTGGTCCAACGCGCCCCAGACGTTCAGCAGAACCTGAGCGGTCAGATACTCACCACCGCGCATGGGCGGCGCCGTGAGTACCAACGTCGCACACTCGGCCGGCGTCGGCGGCTCGACCTCGATTGTCTCCGCCGATCCCGGAATGTGACACAACGCGGTGAGATACCGATCCGCCACGCCTTGCCAATAGCGGTAGCCGCTGCCGGCAAAGGCATACGACGCCACCCTCGGCTCGGCCCGGCTTGAGCCGATCGAGTGCCGAAAACGGCTGGGTCCACTCCCGTCGGGGACTCGCCGACTTCTTGATCTCCACGGGATAGATGGCCTGGTCCTGAACCAGCAGCAGGTCGATCTCCTTGCCGTCCTTGTCGCGGTAGTAGTAGATCGGCGGCTGCTTTCCCCGGTTCCACCAGCTCTTCAGTACCTCGGCAACAACGTACGTTTCCAGGATCGCGCCGCTCATCGCCCCTGCTTCGAGCGTCTCCGGCGATGACCACTCGGTGAGATAGGCGCAGAGCCCCGTGTCGAGGAAGTACAGCTTCGGTCTCTTGACCAGGCGCTTGGTGACATTCGTGTGATACGGCTGCAACAGCAGCACCTGGAAACTGGCCTGAAGGATCGAGATCCAGCTCTTGGCAGTATTCACCGCCACATCCGCGTCGCGGGCGAGGTCAGTCAGATTCAGCATCTGCCCCGTGCGCGCCGCACAGGCCTTCAGGAAGCGGATGAAACTCGCCTCGTTGCCGACTTGCGCCAGATCCTTCACGTCGCGTTGCAGATACGTTTGCAAGTACGAACTGTGGAAAAGATCGCGGTCGCGGACTTGCTTCGTCACGAGCGCCGGAAACGAGCCCGACCAGATGTCCGCGTAGAGCCGTTTGAGAGTAATCGCCGGCGCCGAGGCCTCCCTCTGCTTCAGCAGGCGTTTTGTAGGTAGGAAGGGAGCGCGGGTGAACTCGCGCCGGCGTCGTTCGCGGTTCGAGAGGCCGAGCAACGATAGAATCGCCACGCGGCCGGCCAGCGTTTCGGAGACACCCTTCATCAGGTGGAATTGCTGCGACCCGGTCAACCAGAACAGACCACGCCGTCGCTGCTCGTCGACGGCCATCTTGATCAGCGGAAGGAGTTGTGGCGCGTACTGGATCTCATCGATCAGCACCGGCGGCTCGAATCGCTCCAGGAACAAAGCCGGCTCCGTCTGGGCCAGCGCCCGCACGGCGGGATCGTCGAGCGTAACGTAACGCCGCTCCTTGCCCGCCAGTTGCTGCAGGAGGGTGGTTTTGCCGACCTGCCGCGGGCCGGTGACCAGGATCACCGGGAACTGTTTCGAGGCCGCCTTGCAGCAGTCGCTCATTTCGCGTGCGTAGAACATGACAATCGTCCAATATGCAATCCAATTGCACGATAGACGGCCCAGACGAAGCTGTCAACCCCGGCTTTCTTGTCCCTGGCGGACGCTCCCTTGCCCTCGCACATTCGCGTGCCCAACGGAATTGCGGGCGGGGCGTTCAGATGCTAGCATGCCCACAGGACTGTAGTAACACTGTGGGTATTTTCGCGCACGTCATGCACGGCATGCGCAACATGCGGATTCTGGTTGTCGCTTACGTGGCAAGGCTTTACGCGTAAATCAAGCGGTGGCAAGTACTTGTGATTTCGGGGTTGTGTGAACTCATAACCCGGAGGTCGCAGGTTCGAGTCCTGCCCCCGCTAATTTGGCAAACTCCTTAGGGACAAGCACTTACGCTTGTCCTTTTTTGTTGCTCACAGGGTGTTGCACGCCGCGCGCTACTAAAGCGCTACTACGTTGCAACGGCCCAGGCGACTCAACCGCTCCTGGTGAGGGACATCTTCGCAGATCGCGAGACGAAGCTGATCGTCTTCACCGAGCACAAGGACTCACTCGACTTCCTCGCCGGGGACGGTAAGGACGGCCGACCGTTTGGCAAACTCATCGAATGGGGTCTGGATGTCACCCAAATCCATGGTGGAATGAAGATCGGTGACCGCGATACGGCGGGTACGCGCATCTACGCCGAGCGAGAATTCAAAGAATCCGCCCAGGTTCTTGTCGCGACCGAGGCCGCCGGCGAGGGCATAAACCTCCAGTTCTGCTGGACCATGATCAACTACGACA
Organism: Phycisphaerae bacterium; assembly: GCA_029260195.1. GTDB lineage: Bacteria > Planctomycetota > Phycisphaerae > UBA1845 > UBA1845 > OFTM321. The sequence continues at coordinate 4,305 of JAJDDS010000275.1, read as the reverse complement.
TCCCTTGGAACCCGGTCCGGCTGGAACAGCGCGTCGGTCGCATCCACCGTTATGGCCAAGAGCGCGACTGCACCATCATCAACTTCGTCGCCGAGAATACGCGCGAAGGCCGTGTGCTCCAGAAGCTCCTGGACCGCCTCCGCGAGATTCGACGCGAACTGGGCACCGACCAGGTCTTTGACGTTGTCGGCGAGATCTTCCCCTCGAACCTTTTGGACCGCCTATTCCGTGACCTCTATGCCCGCCGCATGGACTTGCCCAGCCTCGAAGACCGCGTGGTTCGCGAGGTGGATACGAGTCGCTTCCGAAGCATCACCGAATCCGCTCTGGAAGGCCTCGCAAAGCGCGAGTTGAACCTCGCCAACATCGTCGCCAAGTCCATCGAGGCCAAGGAACGTAGGCTCGTGCCCGAAGTCGTCGAGCAGTTCTTCGTTGAGGCCGCTCCCGTGGCCGGCGTGGTACCCAAGCCGGTGGCCAAAGACTCGCATGTGTATCGCATTGGCAGACTCTCGCGCGCGTTGCTTCCGCTTGGCGATCGCCTTGAGCCTCGCTATGGCCGGCTCGGCCGGGATTATGCCCAGATCACGTTCGATAAGGAGGAACTCAAGCGCCAACCCGCCCTTGAGTGGGTCACACCAGGGCACCCGCTGTTCGAGGTCGTTCGTCACGACGTCCTTGCGAAAACGGAACACCACTTACGCCGCGGCGCGGTGTACTTTGATCTCCACCGCCGGGAACCCAGCCTGCTCGATCTTTACGCCGCATCCATCAAGGACGGCCGAGGACAGACACTCCACCGTCAACTTTTTGTGGTTGAAACCGATAGTCGTGCTCAGCTGTCGGCAGCTTTGCGACTTGCCGTTTCAACAAGCCTGGTGCTGGTCGTCGTTGCGGAGATGTTCGTGGGCACGACGGAAGGGCTCGGCAAGGTCATCAATGACAAGACGTACGGTGACGACCGTCCAGGGCAGTTCGCTGCGGTCGTGTGCGCCGGCGGCCTTGGCTATCTGCTGAACGTCGCTTTTGTTGCCGCCCAGCAAGTCGCACCTATCTTCTGGTCTTGGATGCGACCGCATCTCCGTCGCATTTGGAGGGTGTTAAGCTAATGCCAGAGCCGGAACATCGTATCAGGGCCGAAACGGCATTCGAGGTTATATCACGTACCGGGAAGTGGGTCAGAGATCATCGACGGCGATTAGAAGAGTCTGTCGGCATCACCGACACTGAGCACTTACTCGATGTCACGGAGCCATTCTGGAAAACCATGGATCCGTTGTATGACTCGCTTGTTCATGAGGAGGCGAAGTGCGCGTGGTGCGCAGCCGGAATTAAGATTTCCTCAGACGGTCCTGCCCGCATTATGGCTCCAAGGCCCAGATCGGCATTTCGGTTCTATCCAGTTGCCCGAAAAGACGTGGAATGGGAAACCCCGACCGTTCGGCGGCCTGGGTGGAAACTGGCCTCGCTGATATCTCGGCTATCAGAGGATTGTCATACTCCACCCTATGAGATTCTGCTTACGAGCGACGTGTGCATCAACGCGCTACAAGACAACACGCCGTTTGTTATTAGTCGCATGGAACCAGGTGCGCGCGTTTTGGGAGATCTTCAGCACTGGGAGTTGAACGTATCTATATTGGCGGAAGAGATTTGGCAGCAGAGGGAGCGCATTGAGGAGCTTCTTTTCGCGCTGGACGCGGTCGAACCAGCCCTTAAGTCGACTCTCGCTGAGCTAGATAGCCTATTGTGTCGTGTTCTAGTACGTGGTGGACTTTCATCACTTGAGTTTCATGGTCCCGCCGACGCCGAAGACGATCAGTACTTCGAGGTACGGGGCATCGTGCAGGAGGCCGGGTCGCGCCCGGGACTTCCGTTAGCCAAGTACCTCGCGTTTATGACGGTGATTTGGCCGAATTGGCAGCGGATTTGCATGTTGCCGCATATTGGGCCGTACTCCGACTACGCACAACCCGGAGGAATCGTGATTTGTGAAGACCGAACTGATGGAAGTAGTCTTGATCGCGAAGAACTTGAGGCGGTATCCAACGTATCCTCCATCGCCATGTGGCCGTGGCTCGTCGTCCGTGAGCGAGAAGGAGCAAGAAGAGGCGGGCTAGTGCGTACGCCATATGAGGTTCTTGAGGAATCGTCGAACGACTATGCCGAGGAGGCTGCTAGATTGGAAGCCGCGTCAGCCCCCGTCATCGTTCCGACACCTGGTGAACTTGGACAGATGGAAGACAAGGAAAGTGAGACCTGGAAGAGGCAGCGAAAGCAAGCATTGAATAGCTTTCTCGGAAAAGCCAGCACAGGTCTTTCGGTCGTAATTCCGGTGCGCGGACGAAAGCTAATACTATTGGAATGTCTTGAGGGCTTGCGCCGTCAGACATACATCCAACGGAAACCGCAACTCGTCGAGATCATCATCGTGCAAGACGGAGACGTGCCTGAGCGAGATCAGAATCCCATTTGTGATGAGCTGATGGCCGCGTCTGCAGCGATCGAACAACAAGGCGTAGTCGTAAAGATTGTCCGGCTCCTTCAGCAGTTGGGCCGCTCAAGTGCGCGCAATGTTGGGATCTGGCATTCAACAAGGGAGTACATCCTCTTTGTTGATTCCTCAATGGTTCTCCAGATGGACTTTATGGCTGAGCAGATGATGAGGCATCGTGCAGCGAAGGATATTGCTTTGCTGGGATTCAAAGAGAAGATCGAGCCCGAGGAGTACAATAGCAGCAAAGGGGAGATCGCCCTTGGCACGCGGGAACCGGACTTTACAAAAGATTGGAAGTACGCGCGGAAGTTGACGGAGGAGGAGGCCACGGCGATGGGGCGCGAGACCGGAGAGGAGTTTTCGTACATGAAGAGTACGGACTATCTCCAGGGCATGCCGGCAACCCAACGTATTGGTGTGCGCACGCTTCCCACGTTCTTTCAGACAAATATCGTCAGCACTGAGGCTTCTCGGATAAAGGAAGTAGGAGGATTTGAGCAGTTGTTCGAGGCGCTTTGGGGCTTTGAAGACAGCTTTCTCGGAGCGCTGCTAATTGCACTGTGCGGGGTAAAACTGGTGCCCTGCCCAAGTTCGGTCGCGTTTAAGATAGAACACCGTGAACCTCATGGAAAGCCAATCGATACCGCGTTGAATCGTGATCTCATGGATTGGCTGCTGAAGCGCACAAGCACAGATGCCTATTCCAAGACGTCGCTCGAACAGAAGTATAACGACGTTAAGCACCTTGTGCGGGGTGAGCATGGGATAGGCGACACATGATCGCTCCGTGCAGCCGATAATCGCGGAGCGATGCCTGCAAGGGCAAACGGCTTTGGCTAGGGTTCTACGGCGATAAGACGCGTTGAAATGCGGCGAGATGCATCAATGCGCGAAAACGGCATTTCGCGGTAAAACGTCGCAAGCAAAGGACACCTGACGGATTCGGCGTTCGCAGAAGTGGTGCCTCCTAACCTGGACGTATGCTAGTGTAGCCTCACTCCTGGATCTGCGGGTATAACCGTTTCAGTTTGATGCGGGCGTCATTGGTCGTGAATTGCCAGTTCACTGGTTTCCCGGCACTGTTGCGGTCGTCCTTCCACGCGGCAACCTCCCGGACCAACGTCGGCTTGTCCGGAATCCGGCGGCCCAGGCACTGGCGGCCCAGTACGTTCAATTCAATCTCTGCGATGTCGAGCCAACTTCCGTGCTTGGGCGTATACACAGGCTCCAACCGCTCCATCAAACGACGCGCCTCGGTTGGCGTGAAGGCCTCGTAGAGCGATGCCATCGCGTGTGTATTCAAGTTGTCCATCACCAGCGTGATCCGATCTGCTTCGGGATAATCCACATCGACCAGCGTCTTGATCTGTTGTGCCCAATCCACCTTGGTGCGGCGATCGGTCACATCCACGCGACGCCAGCCGCCCAGCGGTTCGCAAAACATAAACAGGTTGGCCACGCCGTTACGCTCGTATTCATAGTCGAAGCATTGGACGCGCCCCGGCGCCGCAGCGATCGCCACGCGCGTCTCCTTCACCAATTGCTTGCTGGTCTCGTCCATGCAAACCACAGGACGTTTCGGGTCGTAAGGCCTCTGATACACCTCCAGAACGCTCTCCATCGCACAAACGAATTCAGCGCTGTGCTTGGGCGGAATGCACCACATCTTCTTGCGCCACGGCTTCAACTCGTTTTTTTGAGCGTGCGGCGTACCGTCTCATACGAGATCGAATCCGTCACCTTTAACGCCACCAATGCATCGCCCAGCAACTCCAACGTCCATCGCGCCCGTCCCGCCGGTGGATCGCTAC
>JAJDDS010000274.1 GCA_029260195.1 Phycisphaerae bacterium | reverse complement strand
CGCAAGCGGAAACAGATCGGCGTGTCGAAACCGCAGTCCTCATGTCCGACAAGCTGCTAAGACCGGAAGTCAGACGCCCCGTCCGCTGTATAGGGAACGGTATGCCCGTAGCTGGCAGCGTCTCATCTCCGACGCATCAGTGAGGGCTGACTGCGATGATAGTGATGCCGCAGTCGCGCGCGGCGGCGATCATTGTGTCGCGATCTATGATCACGGTTTTGCCGGCTTCGACCACCATCGCTTTGGCGCCCGCACTGCGGAGGTTTCTGATCGTGTCGGGGCCGACTGTGGGAATATCGAAACGCATATCCTGATTCGGCTTTGCCACCTTAACCAGTGTCCAGCCACCGCGCTTGCACAATCCTCCCGCCCGCTCGATCATGCGGTCCGTTCCCTCGATGGCTTCGACGGCGATGATTTCCGTTTCCTTCACAGCGACGGCCTGGCCGATGTCCAGTCGTCCCAACTCCTTCGCAATCCGCCAGCCGAAGTCCATGTCACCCCGCTGGCTCGCGGATGGTGGTGGTCCCGCCAAGTGTCCTTCCGGTGCGAGCGCCTCGGCGCAATACTCGGTCGCGTTTTGCAGTGTGATGCCCCTCATTTGTAACGCGTCCGCGACGGCTGACAGTACAGCGTCATTGCGTTTGTCCCGCAGTTGGATGAACCACAGTTTGAAACTGGTCCAGTCGGGTAGCAACTTCAGCAGGCGAAATCGTCCGTACATTACACTCTTGTGGACGTACCCCGCCATGATCGCCCGGCGCACACCAGTCGCGGAGAACAGTCGTATCCATCGCCCCAAACCGGCCAATCCCGCCCAATGAAACACATCGGCATGTGCCCGCAATTCCGGGTCAGCCAGTCCGCGCAGTCCAACGACGACGACGCGGTGCCCCGCGTGCTTCGCTCCGTCGACGACCATGAGCGGAAAGCGTCCGGCGCCGGCGATCACGCCGATGGGGCTAGGGTCGTGCGTCGACATGGTTCTCCAGTTGCTCGCGAAGTCGCTGGACCTCGGACTCCAAATCGACAAGGTGTTGTTTCATCTCAGGCAACTTGCGAACGAGAGACAGTTGTCGCCGAAAACGCGCCGACTCGGTCGCGGGGAACCCAAGGTAGTCGGCGCCCGGCTCCAGATCGTTCATCACGCCGCTCTGGGCGCCGACGCGCGCGCGATCACCGATTGTCAGATGCCCGCTTATTCCGGCCTGGCCCGCGAGTGTCACGTGATGCCCGATTCTCGTCGAGCCGGCGATACCCACCTGCGCCACGATCATGCAGTGCTCCCCGATCTTCGTACCGTGGCCCACAACCACCGAATCGCTGAACTTCGTTCCCGCGCCGATGAGCGTCTCACCGAGTGTTGCGCGATTGAACGCGCAGCACGCGCCGATTTCCACATCGTCCTCGATCACTACGCGACCCACCTGCGGGATCTTCAGCCACTTATCATCCACCGGCGCATACCCGAGTCCGTCCTCACCGATGACGCTCCCGGCGTGGATCGTGACACGATCGCCAAGTCGCGACCCATCATAGATGACGACATTCGGAAAGAGTGTCACATCGTCGCCGATATTCACGTTTTCGGCGACAAAACAACCCGGATAGATGGTCGCGTTGCTCCCGACGCGCACATTTTCGCCGATCGTCACGAAGGGTCCGATGTTCGCGTCGGATCCGATGGTCGCGGTGGGCGCGATGATCGCGTGCTCGTCGCGGTCCCACCGCGGGTGTTCGCGATGCCCGTGCAAGCGGATCATCGTTGCGGTGATGGCGGCGTACGGGTCGGCGCAGCGGATCGTCGTCTTGCCGTTGGGCATGTCGACGTCGGGCTTGACGATGACAACCGACGCCCGCGTTTTGCAAAGCAAGTCCGTGTACTTGGGATTCGCCAGAAAGCTGATGTCGCCTTCGCCCGCATCTTCGAGCGTGTTGGCGGCTCTGATGGTCACGCCCGAATCCCCTTCGATCTCGTTGGGGAAGCCGTTGGCAGCGAGGAATTCGGAGATTACCGACAGTTTCATTGGTTGCACGCTTTCAGGGAATTCGGCTGGCCAGACCGCAGCCGTGTCGCCGCCATGGTACTCTCGCGACCGCGGCTGCGTCAACGCGATGGGCGGATCGAACGCGCACGGGTCAATTCCAAAACCGCCACCAGGGGCGGTGTGGATGGTCGGCGCGGGCGTCGCGGGTAACGTGCGTCCGCATGGTCGTGGTCTGGGGGAGCTTGGCACGGAGGTCGAGGAGGCGCTGCTTCGCGAACTGCTGGGGGTGATCGCGGAGGTGGGCGCGGGTGGCGTCGTGGAAGAAGGCGGACTTCGGCGGGAGTTCGTTGTCCTCGTAGAACTTGATTGCTTCCTCGATGCACTGGGCGGCTTCATAGCCCAGGCGACGAGCTTCGACCTTGTTGGCTTCCGTGCTCGCGGCTTCGAGGATGACGCGGAAGAGGGTGATCCATTGGCTGACGTCGAGAATGTTCGACGACAGCTCGGTGGGGTTGATGACCGGGTAGAGGTCGTCGCGGTCGGGATCGGCGGCGATGCCTTCGGGAAGATCGAACGCATACTCGCGGCGGTGGGTGCAGGCGTCACACTTGCTCTCGATTGCGAGCGTTCCGCGCTCGAACTCGGTCATGTCGCGCTTGCCGGCGGATCGAAGGGGACCACCGGCGCACTTCTCGCAGGGAGTGGCCATCAGGTAGAGATATGCTTCGGCGACGCTACGAGCGTGGAGGGGTTCGTCGATCATGAGGTGCTTGAGCGACCCCGTAGCGTGCGCGATTCGAAGTCGTTAGCCGCCGGAATCATCGGCGGGTTCGTCGAGTGTGATTCCAATGCTCTTCAACGCGTCCGCGAGTTGCTGGTCCCTCTCTTCGGCGGACAGAGAATCGTCGGTGAGGATGGCGCCCGCGTCGGCGAGCGCTTGCGTGGTGGCGTCGTCCAGGGTGAACTCGGAGTCGTTGTCCAGAAAAGCGATGACTCGCTCCGCGAAGGCCGGCGCGGGGTCGGCGGATTCCAGCGCGGCGACGAAGTTCGCGACCGATTTCGATTCGTTGTAGGACCCGTCGCCATCGAGGGCGTCGCCGTTCGGCTCGACGGCGTCGACTTCGTCGGGCGGCGCGGCGTCGAGGTTGGTCAGTTTTACGATGTCGTCGGCGCGGGCATTGCTGACCGCGGCGTCAAACGTCGGGAGCGTGGTGGGCATCAACGGTTGCGTCGCCGCGCCGAGGTTGGTGTTGAAGCGGTCCGGTGGCTCGTCGTCGTCGCGGCACGCGGGTGCGAGGAGAGCTGCAACGGTTAGCCCGGTGAGCGCCGCCCGGCGGACGATGTTTGGTCGCGGCTGTGTTGCTCGTTTTGTCGACTGCATAGGTGGCCTCAGGGTAGCGGTTTCATTGGGCGGCGCCAATGATGCTCGCGAACGGTCGCGGCGCCTGGGTGTGGCCGTACTTGGTGGCAGCGGAGAATTCGTCCCACCAGACTTCAAGTGCATTGGGCCCAGGCAGCTCGTCTGCCTGTGTTTTTGCGAGGGTGTCGTGCGAAGCACTGGCGGACAAGCCGCCCGTGGCCCCCGTCCCACACGATGGCAAGAAAAACGGCCACACCCGCGGCGCCTCGCTCGGAGCAGAGCAGCGCTCGGCGTGGCGCGTTCCACGCCGGCTTGCGATGCGCTGGTGGTCGGATGCCGTGGCATCATGTCGATCCAGTGTTCCCTTCGCTCAGACGCGCGGTCGATGCGTCCAGAGCTGTGGGCGTCGGTGCGGCGTGGATTGCGTCGGACAGACCCATGCGCGCGCGGGAGATGGCGACGGCTTCGGGCTCGATGTCGCAGCCCGTCCAGCGTCGTCCGAGGCGCTCGGCGGCGACGAGGGCGGTTCCGCTGCCGCAGAAGAAGTCCGCCACCAGATCGTCGGGGTTGGACACGGCGCGGATGATGCGGTCGAGCAGCGCGAGGGGTTTTTGCGTCGGGTACCCGGTGCGTTCAGCCGCCACGGTCGAGAGAAACGGAATGTCCCATACGTCGGTCATGACGGGCCCGTCGGGGTGGAAGTAGAGCGGTCCGTTCTTGGTGGACTTGTAGGGGCGTCCCTGGTCGTCGTAGTTGAGGCCTTCGGTGCGGAAGGCACCGTCGCGCCGGACGTTAAACGTGTGCCGGCCGCGATGCTTGGCGTAGAGCAGGATGGTGTCGTGTTTCCGGCCAAACCACTGCTTGGAGACGCCGCCGGTGCGGTAGGTCCAGATGATCTCGTTGAGAAAGTTGTCTCGGCTGAAGATGCCATCGAGTGACACTTTCACATAGTGGACAGCCCGCCAGTCGAGATGGACGCAGAGGCTACCGTGGTCGGCGAGTACACGGTGCATCTCGCGGAGACGGACGGTGAGGTAATCGAGATACTCGGCGATGTCTTCCGGCCAACGGTCATCGTAGCCATTGGTGGATTGAGCGGAGGTTCGGCGTTTGCGGGTCCAGAAGGGTGGGTCGACGTAAACGAGGTCGCAGCAGGCGTCCGGGAACTCGCGCAGCAGGTCCAGGTTGTCGCGGTTGGCGACGGTTCCTGCGAGATGGGCGTGCGGTTTCGGGTTCACGGCTCGGAGTGTCCTTTGGCGACGGGTGAAAGTCCAGGGGGAGGGACGAAGGAAAAGCCGAAAGCCGAGAACGGATTAGCGCGGAGGCTGCGGAGACGCGCTGGAGTGAGGGGGGGGAGAAGAACGGAAAGGATGTGAGCCACAGAGGACACAGGGGACACAGAGGGAGGCGAAACCGGAATGGCAGAAGAAAAGGGCGGAGGGGGGAATGAAGGGGAGTTCGGTTTGTTGGGGGTGGATTGGTAGACTGTGGGGGTGGTGGCGCGAGGTCCGGCGCCGTTGAGTCGCCGTGCGGGCGTGAAGAAGCGCTCGGCTGCGCGTCGCCGCAGAACACTGTCGTACTGAAGGAGCGCGAATGATGCGGGCGGTTGGACTGTCGTTGTTGTCCGTTCTGGTATTGGTGGCGGTGGGGTCTGCAGGAATCGCGCGGGGGCAGTGTGCGCATGGCGATTCGGACGGGAGCGGGGTGGTGGATCTGTCGGACTACTCGGCGTTTGTCGACTGTGCGTCGACGCCGCCGGGTGAACCGGTCGGCGGGGAATGCGGGACGGTTGATTTCGACGGGGACGATGATGTCGACGTGCGCGACGATGGGCGGTTTCAGGCTGTGTTCGGCGTGACGCTCGGCGTGCCGTTCGTCAATACGCAGTTTGGAGTGGAACGTTTCCCTTCCGCTGCAGCCACCGGTGACCTGGACGGCGACGGGGATCTTGACCTGGCCGTCACAAACGTCGGCCCCTGTCGTCCACTCCTTCCAGGGACGGTTTCGATCCTTCTGAACCAGGGCGACGGGGCGTTTGCGGACCACGGCTTCTACGAAACTGGGGAGGATTCTCGGGTGTCGGCGATCGGCGACTTGGACGGAGATGGAGATCTCGATTTAGCGACCTCCAACGCTGCCAGCGACAACGTCTCCGTCTTGCTGAACCTGGGTGATGGAACGATTGGGGACCATGTGCTCTACGCGGCGGGTGATCAACCGACCTCGTTGTCCATCGGTGATTTGGATGGCGACGGTGATCTCGACGTGGCGGCGGCCAAACTTGCCCGCGACGATATCTCCGTCCCCTTGAACGACGGCAGACCTCGTTGTGCGCGCGCGCTGACCGAGGGCGAGACGCATCACTGGCCCAATCTGAGACGGGTCTATGCCGTCGCGAGCCTACGCCGCCCGAATACGACGGATCCGGCGGTGGCTAACGAGAGTGCCATCACGAGTATCCCCCACTCGGAGACGGTAGGAATCGGACCGGGTACGGCGATGGACATTTCATCATCACCAAAGCCCGGAAGCTCCGGCAACGCGCCGGGGGCGGGGCGCAGGATGACGGTGATGACATCGCCTGGCGATGCGAAGACGGCGGGCCAGGTAAGCGTCAGGAGATCGCTGCGACAGACGCAATCGACGTTATTGCAGTTTGCCGCGAAGGTCCCGATCGGGCCGGTGACGCTGCCGCAGCTGCCCGTGCATCCGAGTGCGGGACATAGCTCTCCGGAGACGTTGTCTTCAGTGGGCACGTCGGGCCAGGTGAGGGGCACGTCGTTGCCGCAACCGGTGCCGCCGCATTCGGGGGAACACGCCGGGCAGCAACAGGGGTCCTCGCAACACTCACCGACGACGGGCACGGTGTCGATACCTAGATTTAGAGGAACGGTGGCGGCATTGAACTTCTCAATCAACACCTGAGCGGTGATGTCAAATGTGTTTGGGGGCGCGCCGGATGTTGGTACGAGGTCCACGGAAACGAGTTTTCGGTTCCATGTCCCGAACGTTAGCCGGCCATCATCGTCGTCAGCGGGCGAGCTATCGGGCAGCGCGCCGGGCGCGGGTCGCAACAGGACGACGACAACGTCTTCCACCATGAGCGGGATGGCGGGAAACGTCGCGCTGCTCAGCGGTGTGCTGCAAGTTTCCGTATCCGCGTCACAGGTCAGACTGACGGGTGTTCCACTGATGCTTGCTGTGCCGCACGTTGTTCCGTCGGGTCGCCCCGTGCAATCGAAGGCACCTCCGTCACCCAGGTCCCAGATCAGGCATTCCTCTGCCGTGGTGGTCGTTGGAGGTCCTCCCGCGATGCTCAGGTCGACGTCGGCCCCGATCTCCACCGGTACGGATGAGGATCCCTCCAAGTCGATGCGCCATTCGGCGGTCACATCAAACCCACCCGTCGGGGCTTCCGTCAGTGAGATGCCGGTGACCCTGCGATTCCACGCGGGGACCGGTTGGCCGAGCACCACGGCGTCTGCGGTTGCCATCGTCAGCAACATGACGATCAAGGCGCTGGCTGTACGCGTGTTCGGCGATCCAGAACGATTGACGAAAGTAGATTCGGTGTTCATCAGAGGTTCCTTTCCTATACCGTGGGCACCCGGTTTGCACACGGCGCTATGAGGTCCACAGCTTGCGGGGATTCCGATTCGGTAGGCGCGGACTCAGCGAGCAACCGGGCAGTGCCAATGGACTCGAAGAAAGGCGGAGACCCGCCTCGCGCGGCGTCCGCGCTGCGATGTTGGAGTCCGGCGGTGCCGCCGAATTGAACGAGAAGCGCCCGGTGGAGCCCGGCGCTCTTCGAATCATGAATCCCCAGTTATCCGACCCTCGAGTCGTCATCATAGGCAGGTTCGCTGCGCGATTCAATGGGAAAAGGCCGCGCGATTTGAAAATGGGCAGGGGGGGGCGGGGAAGAAGAAAGGCGCGAGGCGTTTGGAGATGATGCGTTCGTTGTCGACGGGGCAAGTTTCCTCGCTGCGATCGGAATGACAACAGGGTCGGAATGACAGGGTGGCGGGTGGACGGGTTACGGCGGGCGGTGGTAGTCGGCGGATTTGCCGCCGGATTTGTGCTCTAGGTGGGTGGGGCCTATCTGGATGGACTTGTCGGCGGACTTGGCCATGTCGTAGAGGGTGAGGGCTGCGATGGAGGCGGCGGTGAGGGCTTCCATTTCGACGCCGGTGCGGGAGCGGGTCCTCGCGGTGGCGGTGATTTGGAGGCGGGCGGGGTCGAGGGGTTCGAAGGTGACGTCTGCCCACTCGAGTGACAGGGGGTGACACAGGGGGATCAACTCGCCGGTGCGCTTGGCTGCGTTGATGCCGGCAAGCTTGGCGGTGGTGAGCGCCTGTCCTTTCTTGAGCGTTCCAGCCAGTAGTTTTTCGAGGACGTCCGGTTTGAACGTAACGACGGCGGTGGCGATGGCTGTCCGCTGGGTGACGTCTTTGTCGGAGACGTCGACCATGCGGACGTTTCCGTCGTCGTCGAGGTGTGAAAGTTGGGGGTCGGTGGGTGTATTCATATCCGTTGATCCTCGGACCGGGCCGATAGCATCGATCGGCGGCGTCTGCGCGGGGTCGGTGACGTCCGGGTCACGTCGTACCTGGGACGCTTGAGGTCCGATAGGTCGGGTGTCGCGGAGGTCAAGGGCCGCCGTGGCCATGTCGATAGGCCGGATGTGGATCATAGCACGGTGAGCAACACGTTGGCCATAGGCAGGCTCGCGGAGAGCGATAGATCGCTCGCGGGGCGTCTGACGGACTGGTTCGTCGGGGCGCGATCGCATCGGGTGGTGTGCCTGTTGGGTGGGCTTTGGCTGATCAATGGGTTCGATGTTGCGTTGACGGTGATCGCGCAGAGTCAGGGGGTTCTGGAGGAGGCGAATCCGATCGCGCGTCGTATTCTGCTGCTGAATCCGATCGCGATTCTGCTATACAAGGTGGTGCTGGTGTCGTTCGCGAGCGCGGTGCTGATGAAATATCGGTCGCGGCTGATGTCGGAGGTGGCTGCGGGGGGGATGCTGTTCATCTACACACTGGTGGCGATTCAGTGGCGGTTGTGTTACGAGCTGTACATGCTGATGCACCGGGGAAACATCCGTGCGGGTGAGATCGACGCGATCGATCTGACGATTCTGACTTCACAACTGACGTGGTTCTGCCGTCGAGGGTACCGCCAAACAATCTCGGGGGGGGGCTGGGCGTTCGACCGCTTCCTTGCGGTCGCGGCTCTGTAAGGGACGGACGCTACACTAGCGGACCGGCGCGCTGCGCGGTCGATGCTGTTGTGAGTGGGGTGATGCCGGTAAGCTCCGGGGGCGAGTGGGGTCTGCGCGGTGGCGGGGTCTGGCGGGATCGGTATGGATTCGATGTGGATGGTGTTGCCGGCGGTGGGATTGGTGGCTGGCGTGTGCGGGGGGTTGCTGGGGATCGGGGGGAGTATCGTGATGATCCCTGCGATGACTGTGGCACTGGGTCCGCAGCAGCATCTCTATCAGGCGGCGGCGCTGATCGTGAACTTCTTTGTAGCCGCTCCGGCGGTGGTGCAGCATGCGCGTGCGGGGGCGATCGACCGGGGGTTTGTGCGGCGGGTGTTGCCGGTGGCGTGCGTGGCGGCTGTCGTTGGTGTTTTGTGCAGCGAGCTGTCGGTTTTTCGCGGCGGCGGGGCCGTGTATCTGACGGGGTTGTTTGGAGTGTTTTTGTTTTACGTGGCGGGGCAAGAGATTGCGCGGGCGTTTGGGTGGGGGCGGAAGTTCGAAAGTCGAAAGTCGAAACACGGACAACAGACAACGGAAAACGGAAAACGGATTAACGCAGAGATCGCGGAGACGCGCAGGGGGAGGGCGAGCGCGGCGTCCGCGTGGGGACGAGGTGGAGCGGGGGCGACTTGGGGGTGGGGGTTGGTGGGGGTGGGGACGGGGTTGGTGTCGGGGTTGTTGGGGGTGGGTGGTGGTGTGGTGGCGGTCCCGTTGCAGCGGCGCGTGCTGGGGACTGGGCTGCGGGTGTCGATCGCGAACTCGGCTGCGATGATCGTGGGGCTGAGCTTGATGGGGTCGGTGGCGAAGCACGTTGCGTTGGCTCGTAACCATCCTGAGATTGGGTGGACAGAGCCGGCGGGGCTGGCGGTGTTGCTGATTCCGACGGCGATGGCGGGTGCGTGGGTGGGGGGTCGGTTGACACACGTGTTGCCGCTACGTGCGGTGCGGGTCGCGTTTGTGGTGCTGCTGGTGGTGGGTGGGGGGAGGATGGTTTGGGG
>JAJDDS010000273.1 GCA_029260195.1 Phycisphaerae bacterium | reverse complement strand
AGGTCTCCTATTGGGCGTTTGCGCGGTGACGGCGGTGATCGCGATCGTGTATTTCGGCGAGCGGAACCCGACGCGGCGAGCCTCGTATCCGATTGGAAACCCGCTGTTCCTGGCCGCATGCCTGATTCCCGGCGCGCTGTTGTCCGCGGGATTTCTCATCGCGTCGGTTCGGTCGATCGCGCGGAGGCCAGCCGGTGTCATCACCGCACTGCTGTGCTTCGTCGCGGGCGCGGCGATTCTGTGGACGATCCACCTGACGTCCGCGCGGGCGAGTGCGCTGGCGTTGGGTTTGGGACTTGCGGTCATGGTGTTCCTCGCGGTTCCGCGCCGCTTTCGGTGGCCGGTCGCGTTGGTGCTCGCGGTGACGTCAATCGTGGGGTTGGGATTGCTGTGGCCGAGGTTTACGGCACCGTCGGACACCGGACGTGACGCAACGCTTCGGCTGCGGCATTACGCATGGTGGTACGCGATCGATATGATCGAGGAGACGCCGATCATCGGCCAGGGACAAGGCGCCTACACGCAGTTCGGCGACGCGTCGGCGGCGCAGGACGTGCTGCAAGATCCGCAGGCATTGGAGTCGCGCATCGCCCACGCGCACAACGAATGGTTGGAGGTGGGGGCTGACCTTGGCGCGGTTGGTCTGACGCTAGTCTTAGGCTCGCTGGCGATGACACTGTGGGCGGGGACGGCTGCTTTACCGGGTGTTCCGAGTCCGGTATGGCGGTGGGCGCTGATCGGGTTACTCGCATCGCTCGCGGCGATGATTGTGGAAGAGTCAGCCGACGTGGCGCTGCGCATCGCGGGTTTTCCGACGGTGTTCTACACGGTTTTGGGATTGGTGTGGGCGCTGTCGCGTTCGGCTTCCGCGGATTCGACTGGCGTGTTTCGCCGGGGACGGGGGATTCGTGTCGGCGGAGGTGTTGGAGCGTTGATTGTCGGGGTCGCATTGCTGTGGGCGTCGCTCGCGGATTTCCAGTCAGCGCGGGCGTATCACGATACGAGTATCGCGCTACAGAACAGAAATTTTGACCGCGCGGTCAGGCTGGCTGGGCGGGCCGTCTCCGGACGTCTCAATCCGGAGCGGCGTCTCGAGGCGTTTGAGCGGCTTTGCTCGACGCACCTCTACATCGCCCGCGCGCATCAAACCGTCAGCATGGATCGCTACACGAGGGCGGCGCAGGTGAATCCGCCCGACGCACGTCTTCTGCAATTGGCCGTCGACGATCGGGCGTCGGCTGAGAAGCATATCGAGCTGGCGCGGAAAGCCCTGGAATCGCTCGTCCGCCGGTCACCGACATATTTCGGTGCGGGTTGGCTGGAGTATCGATTGAATCAATTGTTGAATGTCTACGCGCGCTCGGATGGCGACACGAGCCTGGCGTCACGGGCGACGACTGCCGCCGCGCTCGCGTTGGAGCGTGAACTCGCGCGTTCGCCGTATGACCCGTTGATCGCGGTCAGTTTCATCGAGATCGCGCGCGAACGCATGGACTTGGAGCAGGTGCTGGATGTCCTCGCGCGTCCACTTCGCCGCGAACCGACGCCGATGGATTACGCGGAGTTCATGGCACGGACGTCGCGGGAAGAGGGTTTCGACGCGAGCTTCAACGCTATCTGGAAGCGAATCACCCGCGATGACGCCGACGCGGTTTTGAACGACGATCCGCTTGCCCCCGAGAAGCTGCGCCTCGCCGCCCTGATCCGATTTACCGGGCAGGACTATGCCCGCGCGCTGGACACCGCGCGCATGGCTGGCGCTCTGTACGAGCGGTTGTCCGTCGACGCCGCGATGGGCGCCGCCGGGTGCTGGATGGAGACCGCCGAGTACCAATTCTTCGCCGATCCCACACAGTGGCGCGGCGCGATCGGGTATGCGGAGCGGGCGTTGGCGGTGCTTCCCGATTCGACGCCCGGCCGAAACCTCGCCGCCCAGCTTCGCGGTCGTATGGTGCTGTACAACCTCGCGGGGGAGGAGGAACAGTCCGCGCGGCATCTCCTCGTCGAGCTGCTCCCCGGTTCGGGCACCGCGTTTCTCGACGCCGAGCTGGGACGCTACTACACCGTGCTCTGCAGGAGTTTTATCCACGAGAGTCGCGCCGGTTTGCCCGTGGGCTTCGCGCGGTGGGTCACGCGGGCGCTGGATTTGCGCCCTCGTGATGAACTGGCTTGGCGGTTGAACGCGCAGGTCGCGCTTGGCGAGGATCGATTTGATGACTCGGTCACGTCGCTACGTCGGGCATTGGAATTCGGCGCGGACCCCGGCACCGTTTACACCTTCGTTCAACTCGCCCTGCGTGAGCATCCCGACCAACCCGGTTTTCGCGCGTTCTACGGTGAGATGAGCGGCGGCGTGCCCGAAGACGGCGTTCCCACAACGGAGCCCGCACCCGCGCGCTTCCCGAACGAGTGATCTCCGGGTCGGATGGGGACACCTACAATCCCCGGTACGATTCCGGTCGCAGCGCGGTATCGCCGGCTCGCGCGGCGTCGATCTGCCGGAGAATGGCGTCGCGATCCCGTGGAAGGCGGCCTGCGATGGGGAGATAATTCGACGCGTGGTTGGAGCGGAAGATCGCATCGGTCGGGTTGGCTTCGGCGATGAAGACGCGGAGTTCGTCCATCAGGCAGTTGATGTCGGGCAAGTCAAAGCGCTGCGTCTCGGCGAGCTTGTGGAGGGGCGTCGACTCGATGATGGTTAGCGTCAAGACCGACACGAACTCGGGATCCATGCCGGTGGCCAATCGGGCTGACTCGGTCGCGTGTTCGACGCTGCGGTCGGCGCCGCCCGCACCCAGCAGAAAAATGACCGATTGCTTCATACACGCTTGACGAGCCTTCGTTGCGGCTTCGATGTGATTGGCGGCGGTCGCGCCCTTAGCGATGCCCTTCAGCGTCACATCGTCGCCGGATTCCGGGCCGATGTAGAGCAGTCCCAGTCCCAACTCGCGCAGGCGGATCAACTCTTGTGGTGACTTAGCCAGGAGGTTCAGCGCCGTCGCATAGCAGCTTACGCGGCGCACGTTGGGGAATGCCTCGCCGATCGCTTTGAGGATCGGCTCCCACATTGCGAGATCCATCACCAAGGCGTCGCCGTCCATGACGAAGACCTTGCGGACACGCTGGCCGTAAGTGACGCCGGCGTCGGCAATGTCTTTCAGGATCTCCGCCAGTGGGCGGACGCGGAACCGCTTGTCGCGGTACATGGCGCAGTAGGTGCAGTGATTCCACGAGCACCCGATGGTGGCTTGCAGCAGGTACGAGGTAGCCTCGCTGGGCGGGCGGTAGACGGTTCCTTCGTAACGCATAACATCATTCTACACGCAGGGATCGCGTCCCATCCAGCCGCGGGGTCAATTCGACGGATTATGGCGTCGCGTCGGCGGCGTGGTCCGCCCTGCGGGGATAGCCGTTGCGCGCCGTGGGGCGATCATCGCCGTACATGCGTTTCTGGAGTATAGTCGCGTTCGCGACGACGGACCGGCGTCGACGGTGTTGAGAATCGGGTAGCTGACTCCATGGCGAAGAACGGGAAACGCGCTGGTGGGAGACTGTCGGCCCGCGCGCGCCTGACGGTCAAGAAAATCCTCTCCTGGGCGGATGCCCACCACGGCCGCACGGGTCGTTGGCCGACGAGGAGTACGGACGCAGTGGTGGACGCGCCCGGTGAGCGTTGGCGTTCGATCGATCTGGCATTAATAAAGGGGCACTACGGCCTGCCCGGCGGCACGACGCTTGCCCGCCTGCTGTTCAAGCATCGCGGGTATCGCTACAAGGGAGACGGGAAGACGCTAACGATCACGAGCATTCTTCGATGGGCGGACGATCACCGGCGTCGGACGGGTCGTTGGCCGACCCGGCGATCAGGGGAAATCCCCGGCGAGCCGGGCGAGAGGTGGAGCGGCATCAGCCGGGCACTGAAGGTGGGCGTTCGGGGCCTGCGAGGGGAGTCGTCTTTGGCCCGGTTGTTGGAACAGAAACGCGGCAGACGGAACATCGCTGATCGCCCGCAGTTGAGCATTGAGCGGATCCTGGCGTGGGCGGACGCCCACCACAACCGGACCGGGAATTGGCCGACCCTGCGGTCCGGGGAGATTCCAGGCGCGCGCGGTGAGACGTGGTCGGCCGTGGCGAGCGCACTCGTCTACGGTATTCGCGGGCT
>JAJDDS010000272.1 GCA_029260195.1 Phycisphaerae bacterium | reverse complement strand
ACGCTCGTCGGTATCGAGATCGACCTCGATGACCTTCTCGACGCCGCTCGCACCAAGCACGCAGGGGACGCCGACGAAGTAGCCGCCGACGCCGTACTCGCTGTCGCAATAGGCTGCGCAGGGGAGGATGCGCTTCTTGTCCTTGATGATGGCCTCCGCCATTTGCACGCTGCCTGATGCGGGGGCGTAGTAGGCGCTGGTGCCCATGAGCTTGACGAGCTCACCGCCGCCCATCTTGGCGCGTTGGATAATCTCGTCGAGGCGCTCTTTGGCGATGAACTGCGTGACGGGGATGCCGGAGATCGAGGTGTAGCGCGGCAGCGGGACCATGTCATCGCCGTGGCCACCCATGAGCAGGGCGCTGATGTCCTCGACGCTGCAGCCAAGCTCCATGGCGATGAAAGTTCGATAGCGGGCGATGTCCAGGCAGCCGGCTTGTCCGACGACGCGCTGGGTGGGGAACCCGCTTTTCTTCCAGGCTGTGTAGACCATGGCGTCGAGCGGGTTGGAGACGACGATGAGGACGGCGTCGGGCGTGAACTCAGCCAGTTGTTCTGATACGGAACCGACGATCTTGACGTTGGTCTGCACCAAATCGTCTCGACTCATGCCGGGTTTTCGGGGCAGACCGGCGGTGACGATGACAACATCGCTGCCCGCGGTGTCCCTGTAGTCGCTCGTTCCGACGATGTTGGCGTCGAAGCGTTCGATGGGGCTGCACTGGGCGAGGTCGAGCGCCTTGCCCTTCGTCTTGTCGGCGAAGTCGGGGATGTCGACAAGGACGATGTCGCCGAGTTCTTTGGCTGCTGCCCATACGGCGCAGCTCGCGCCCACGTTCCCGGCTCCTATGATTGAGATTTTCGCGCGCTTCATCTTGGATCAACTCCTGTGTAGGCTCCCCACCGCGACCGCTACATGACCGCATTCTACGGGAGATTCCCTGCCCGGCAAGCGATCCGAGCGGGAGGCGCACCGGACCCGCGGGCGCGGGGCGGCGGAGGCTATATCGACAGGACACGGGTTTGCAGTGACAATGGCCGCAATAGGCGACGCGGGTCTCTTGGGCAATCTCCCATCCAGCTTTCACCGGAGGCACGAAATCCATGATGCACACGAATCAACCAAACAACCGTAACTTTGTTCCCGTCATCGCCACGGGGGCGGCTGCCATCGCGGCCGTCGGCGTCTTCGCCAACCTCGCCTGGGCGTGCGGTGGGTTCTTCTGCCAACTCGTCCCAATCGATCAAGCCGGCGAGCAGATCATCTTTCGGCAGGACGGCGATCAGGTGACTGCCGTCATTCTGATTCAGTACGCGGGGGAGGCGGAGGAGTTCTCGTGGGTGGTTCCGGTTCCGGGGATTCCCGATCTGTCCGTGGGAAGCGACCTCGTATTTTCGCCTCTCGAACAGGCGACTCGGCCGCAGTTCACTCTGTTGGTCGATGGTGAACCGTGCTCCGAACCGACGTTCTTCCTCGGTGGTTTCGGTTCGGCGCCGGTGTCCGACGACTTCAGCACCGGCGCGGAGGACAGCGGCGTTGAGGTACTGCAAACACTGTCGGTCGGGCCGTTCGACACGCAAGTGATCTCCAGTGACGATCCACGAGCGCTGGTTACCTGGTTGGAGGAGAATGCCTACGACCTGAGCGATCGCGGGGAAGAGTTGATCACGCCGTACGTCGAGGAGGGGATGAACTTTGTCGCGCTGAAGCTGCGCCAGGATCAAGGTGTGGGCGACATTCAGCCGCTCATCATGCGGTACACCAGCGCTCGGCCTATGATTCCGATTCGGTTGACGGCGGTGGCGGCGGAGCCGGACATGGGCGTGATCGTCTGGATGCTTGGGGACGCGCCGGCTGCTCCGGTGAACTATCTGTCCGTGGAACCGAACCTGACGCGCCTGGATTGGTTCTCGGGGACGTTCAATGCGTATGCGAGTTACCAGGATTTGGTGACGGAGGCGATGAACGAAGCCGGCGGGCGGGGCTTCGCGACGGACTTCGCGAGTGTTACTCCCGATCTGTCGGGCCAGCTTCCGGATGCGTCTGTCCTGCAATCGGAAATCGATGGGCTGCGCGGGTCGGACGATGCGACGTTTTACGCGAATCTGTTCTTCAACTTCACGCTTCCGCAGAACAAGGTGTTGGAGATTCTGCGCCGGCAGTTGCCGCTGGGGGATGGGGTTGACGAGTCCAACTATGCCGAGTCGGCTGTGCTGGGGGCGATTCTGGGGGCGGACGTGGTGACGGCTGCGCGGGAGGCGATCCTGGCGGAGTTGGAAGCGACGGTCATCGAGCCGCTGGAGGAGACGTTGGAGGCGCTCGCGGGGAAGGCGTTCATGACGCGGCTGTACACGACGCTGTCGCCGGAGGAGATGACTCTGGACCCGGTGTTCACGTTCAATCCCGATGTCCCCGAGCAGTCGTTGGAACGCGAGGCTACGTTGGATTTGAGCTGTGTGGGTGATGAGACGCGGTGGACATTGACGTTGGGCGCGGGGACGGGGCGTGACGGGGAGGTCGTGATTCGAGGGATCGGCGAGTCGCCGCTGTTCACCTCGCCGCCGGTGATCGATCAGTTCGCGGTGGCGACGTCAGCCATGGCCGACGATCAGGGGGCTCCGCAAATCGTCACTGCCAATACCTTCTCCGAAGCAGTGGTACGTACGACGTCTTCCGGCGGAACTGACACGATCACGAATCCGTTCGAAGCCATTCTGACGTTCTGCGGCAATGGCATCCTCGGCGCAATGGTGCTGAGCTTCGCGGCCTTGACACTGTTCGCCGTTGCCCGTCGCCGTGTGTAAGTCAACCCGGTAGCCGCACTTGTCGCCATTGGAGGCGACGTGACGTGACGGCGTGCGGGGCAGACGGTCCGGAGAGGTGGTATGAAGGATGGTGTGTTGGTCCAACGTTTCTTGCGCCGCCGTTTCGCCGCCGCGGCAAGGTGTGTTGAGCAGCGCCGAGATACCGATTTCTCCGGCGTCGATTGCACCGCGGCGCTTGCTCTTTGACAACATGATACCGAGAATTGCGCCG
>JAJDDS010000271.1 GCA_029260195.1 Phycisphaerae bacterium | reverse complement strand
ACGCGGCGTAAGCCGGCGCCATCGACGGACATCTCCCAAACGGCGAAGTTGTCGCTTGGATCACGGCGCCCGACGAAGAGGATTCGCTGCCCGTCGAAGGAGACGTCGGGTCTGCCCGCGGCGAGGAACCCGGAGGTGAGGTTGACGACGGCTGGGGGATCCGCGTCGACATCGAGCGCGACGATTCTGCTCCCATCCTCGAATCCGCGTTGGCCGAAGGCACGCGGTGGAGTGCGGTCGCCCGCGCGGGGGGTCTGCGTAAACACCACGCGCTCCAAACGGTCGACGGATGTTATCGGCTGTGCGCCGGCGGCACCGGCGATCGCAATCGCGAGTTGGACCACGAACGCAATGATGGCGGCGAGGGCACACGCCTTCCGACGAGACACTCGAATCGCAAAGGAGTTCGGTGACGTGATCATGTCCAGCCAGTATAGCTCGCGACGCGGTGAGGTTGCAACGATTCCCGGATCGCCACCACGTCCGATGTGCGACTGCGTTTTAGGCCTAGACTTGTAAGTTTAGTGAATCACTTGGCAATCCTCGGGGCTTGTGGCGGGCGGCGCCAGAGCCTATCATAGGAGGTCGAGCCCGCGCGCTTCGGCGTGCGTGGCGAGGCCGGGTCGGGATTGTCAGGAGGGAAGTATGCGCGAGCGCGTCACCCGAGTTCCGAAGTCCGCGCCCGCTCCCAAGTCCGATCATCCGATCGACGTCGCCAACGTAACCCTGCCACCGGAACTCGCAAAATCGCGATACGGCAAGTGGCGTGCATTGTCGCTGATCATGGTCTACGTGCTGATGATCGTGCACATCACGCACTGGAAGGTCGCCGGCAAGACGATGGCGCCGCTGGAGCTGTCGGAGATCATGAAGGCGCTCGAGCTGCGGGTGCTCAGTGCGGGCGTGATCTTCATGGGTATCATGCTGGTGGGCAGCCTGATATTCGGACGGTTCTTCTGTTCATGGGGCTGCCACATGCTGGCGCTGCAGGATCTGTCCCACTGGATTCTGAAGAAGCTGCGAATTCGGCCGCGGCCGATACGATCGCGCGTGCTGCTACTGGTTCCGCTGGGGGCGGCGACGTACATGTTCGTCTGGCCGCAGATCAAGCGGATGTGGCTGGGTCTGACGCTTCCGGAAGCATCGAGTCGGCTGACGACGACCGACTTCTGGCGCGATCTGCCCGGTCCACTGGTGATCACGCTGACTGCGCTGACGTGTGGTTTTTTGATCATCTACTTTTTCGGCGGACGGGGATTCTGCACCTACGGGTGTCCCTACGGCGTATTGTTCGGGTTGTTTGATCGCGTGGCGCCAGGCAAGATCCGCGCGCGGGACGGATGCGAGCAATGCGGCAAGTGTACGGCGATCTGCACGTCGAACATCCGCGTTCACGAAGAGGTGAAAGCCTACGGCATGGTAGTGCATCCGCAGTGCATGAAGGACATGGATTGCGTCAGCGTGTGTCCGAAGAACGTGCTACACTTCGGATTCGGTATGCCCAGTCTGGTGCGTTCACGCAAGGAGAAGGCGCCACCGGTTCGTTACGATTTTTCAATCCCGGAGGAGATCGCGATGGTCGCGATCTTCGTCGGGGCGTTGTATACGTGGCGCGGCTTGTACGATCGGCTTCCGTTTTTGATGTCGCTGGCGTTGTCGGCGGTGACCGCGTATCTGACGATCACGTTCGCTCGGTTGGCGTATCGCAAACAACTGACATTGAACCGTTACTCCCTCAAGGTTGGGGGGCGGATACTGCGTCCGGGGTACGCGTTTGGGGTGGGGTGCGCGGCGTTTCTGGCGTTCACAGCGCACAGCGCGTTCGTGCAGTATCACAAGCGGACGGGAGCGGCGCTGATCGCCGACGCCGACCATCTGCCTGGACAGGCTGCTCAAGTCCGTGCGGAGCGTACCGCGCTGTTGACGCGCGCGGTCGGGCACCTGTCGGTTGCGGATCGCGTCGGCCTGGCGTCGAGCGTGCGGCAGGACATGCGCCTGGGGACGTCACTCCTGGAGCTTGGACGCGCGTCCGAGGCGGAGGTGTATCTGCGGCGTGCGGTCGAGCGCGCGCCGACCTATCCCGAGGCACGGGTCCGGTTGGCCGGCGCTCTGGCGGAGAGCGGCCGAGACGGTGAGGCAGAGACGCATCTCGCGACCGCGCTGCAGATCTACTCGCCACACGAGGAGTACGAGGAGCGCTTCCAACACCTGTACGCCGATGCCCACGTTCAATGGGGCAACCTGCTGTCCAGAGCGCAGCGTTTCGAGGAAGCGGATACACATTTCCGCGAGGCGTTGTCGCTCGAGGAGCACAACAGCGCAGCCCTCTTCGGTCTGGCGTTGAGCACGTCGCAGCGCGGACACCTCGCGGAGGCGGCCCAACTGTACGGCGCCTCGATCGCGGAGAACCCGAATTCGGCGGAAGCGCACTCGAACCTGGGGGACGTACGTTTGGCAATGAACGACCCCGAAGGAGCGCTATCGTCGTACCGATCGGCGCTCGCGGTCGACGCGGAGATCGACAAAGCCCACTTCAAGATCGGGGTCATCAGTTTTCATCTGTCACAGATGGACGAAGCACTGACGCAGTTCGAGGTGGCGATGAAGCGATCGCCGGACGACGCGGAGGTGCGCAACTACTACGGACAAACGCTGGAGCAGGTGGGTCGGCCGCAAGATGCCCGCGCGCAATTCGAAGAGGCGGTCCGCCTGGACGAGAACCTCGCCGACGCCCATTTCAATCTGGGGCGCATGTGCGCAACGACGGGGCAGAATGCTGTGGCTGAACGCCACCTGCAACGCGCGGTTCAACTCGATCCGCGTTACGGAAACTTGACCAGGTCGCGCTCTCCCTCCGGACGGTAGCCCTACGGGCCATCCGATTTGAGCGCGCGGCCGAAGGAAGATCGGTCACCAGGCCGTGTATCCGCAACCATTCACATTCCCCCCCACGACGGCGCGCCGGGAATCCCGGCCGACAGCTAAGGAGTATCCCCATGAGTTCCACCCCGCAGTGTAAGCACGCGCGCAGACATTCTGAGACGCTACCGGACGCGGAATCGCCCCAGCCGGTTTGGCTTCGATCCTGGTGTCTGACTTGGACGCTGATCAGCGGCGCCTTCGCGCTGGTTTGGCTGATCCTTCGCAGCGGGCCCCGTCCGAATCGGATGGCGTACCCCTGCCAGCAGGCCGCCCTCTCAACGGCGATCCTGGCGTTTGGCGCCCCGGTGGTGTCGACGGTGGTTACCGCCCGGCGGGGGCTTGCCGCGGGATTGCGGCGTCCGGCGGGAATCGCGGTCGCAGCCATCGGCCTGACGCTGGCGGCTGGAACGTGGGCGTATCTTTCAAGGGCGAACGAGCCGGGGCAGGCGATGCTGCCGTCGGTTGATTACGTCGCGGAAGTCTTCCACGTCAGTGAATGCCCGCAGGATTCGATCGGGGCTCGGTTTGTGGGCGTGGACAACCTGATCACTCTGATGGGGCGAGAAGGAACGCGATTCTATGAATCGGCGAGCGAATCGCTGACGGCTGGTCCGGACGGTATCATCGCAGCCGACGACACCGTGGTCATTAAGATCAACTACCAGTGGGATCAGCGTGGCGGGACGAACGTCGACGTTCTTCGCGGACTGATTCAACGCGTCGTGGATCATCCGGACACGTTCGCGGGCGAAATCGTCGTATGCGAGAATTCTCAGTTCAATTCGATCAACAACTTTGATCGCCCGCTAAACAACGCGCAGGACTACAGCCTATCGCCGCACGACGTCGTGGTCGAGTATCAGAATCTGGGCTATACGATATCGCACTACGACTGGACGGTCCGGCGGTTTACGTCCGTTGGCGAGTATTCGGAAGGGAACATGACCGACGGGTACATCGTGCATGACTACGACGCGCTGCTTCACGGGCGGGTTTCGTATCCGAAGTTTCGGACAAGCTACGGAACATACGTCAGCCTGCGATACGGCCTGTGGGACACTTCCAGCGAGACATACGACCGAGACCATCTGAAGTTCGTGAACATCCCGGTGCTCAAGTCGCACAGCGCGACCTATGGCGCGACGGCGTGTGTCAAGCACTACATGGGGACAGTGACCAGGGAGTTGTCGACCAACTCGCACAGCGCGATTCGGTGGGGAGTACTGGGGGCGTTGTTGGGTGAGATTCAACTGGCGGATCTGAATCTGCTCGACTGCATCTGGATCAACGCGAATCCGCATGACGGCCCCTGGACGACTTACAACGGGGCGACGCGACGCGACGAATTGGTGGCCAGTGTCGACCCCGTGGCACTCGACATCTGGGCGGTCAAGAACATCCTGATCCCCGCGTTCATCGCGAAC
Organism: Phycisphaerae bacterium; assembly: GCA_029260195.1. Lineage (GTDB taxonomy): Bacteria > Planctomycetota > Phycisphaerae > UBA1845 > UBA1845 > OFTM321. The sequence goes on along the minus strand of JAJDDS010000271.1, from coordinate 1,699 downwards.
GGGTATTCGCCACCGTGGCCTTACCCGAGCGCGGATCCCGACAATCCGAACAGCTCATTCCGGTTATACCTGGATCAATCGATGGATGAGATTCTGGCGGCGGGTTACGAGGTGACGAACGACCTGGATCAGATCCACACCGAGAGCTGGAACGGCGCCGGCGATTCGGATGGTGATTCCGACGTCGATCTGATGGACTTCGCGGACGCGATCGACTGCCTGACGGACCCCGGAACACCGGCGGGCGCGGGGTGTGACGTGTTCGATTTCGATGGAGACAGCGACGTGGACATGCATGACTACGCGGAGTTCCAGTTGGCGTTCACCGGGCCTGGATTGCACTGACGCAGTCACGCCTACACGACACGGGACGCCGCCAGAGTGGACGACCACCGACTGAAGTCGGTCGCAAGAAACCGCTTGAGCGAAACCGACCCCGGGCAATGCCCGCGGCTAGAAGGCGGGTGGGACTCGAGGGCGCCCCGGCTGGCGCGGAGTCGATGGCAGTGAGGAGGCTGGCGATGAACGGACGGTGCTTCTTCGGCGCGCTGTTGGTTGATGTGACGGCGACGGCGGTCTTGGGGGATGCGTCGTTTCGTCTTTCGCCCGAGGTGCTGGCGATCGACGACGGGACGCAAACGCTGGATATCATCATTTCGGCGCATCCCGGAACGGAGTTGCTGGTGGGAGCGATGGGGTTCGATTTTGACGATGTTAGCGAGGCTTGGGCGGCGATTGATCCTGCCGAATTCGCGTGGGTACCGGACGAACTCAACGATCCCAACCAGTGGTTCATCACGAGCGACTTGCCGGATCCGGTGTTCGTGAATTTCGGGGTCGGGAGCATACTCGTTCCGGATGGCGTCGGCCTGACGCTCGGGGCGCTGACGGTCACTCCGAACACGGCGGGTGAGTACTCGCTCGACATGGGGATCAACAGCGTCGGCAGTCCGTTGGGTCAGCCGCTGCAAGTCAAGGGTGGCGATCCTTCGGACATCACGATCGTGGTTCCCGAGCCGTGTAGTTTGGGGTTGCTCGCGATGGGCGTTCTTGCCGCGGCTCGTCGCCGGTAGGCGGTATCCGCGGGATCAGGCCATGGCGTGGTTTTTCAGTCGTGCGCCACAGGAAGCAGTTGTGCGGCGCGGGTGGGGTCTTGTGGCGGCGCGGGTCGGTACGCCGAGAATCGATGGGGTGGTTAATCGTGTTGATCGGTCGGTTCATGTACGGTGGGGCTGAGGGGATCGTACAAGACCGGCGGCGGTGCGGGCGTGGGGGCGGCACGAGTGCTCGTGGGGGCGCGGGTGAACGTCGGGCGGGAAAAAGTGACATCGACCGGGGCGTTCTTACGTCATAATAGTGACGCGGAGCGTCTCGGTACTCCGTGCGCCAGGCGCAACCTCCCTAGCGGCGCGCGACGAACGCCGCCTTCGTGCTTGCGAATGGCGACGCCACACGACGGACCAGTCTTTTCGGAGAACATCGATGACGAGGCGGAAGTGGATCTGGACGGCGCGGAGCGCGTCGATGGCGGCGTTGTTGGTGGTCGGTGTTGTCAGGTCGTACGCTTCCGAAGGTGAGCCGGGTGAACCGTCGGCGGTGACTCGAGCGCACCACGAGAGCGCGGACGATCCACCCCACCCGCCGTACCCGATTCCGGCGTTTTCGCGATTCGAGGGACAGCGGCTGACGACGCAGGGAT
>JAJDDS010000028.1 GCA_029260195.1 Phycisphaerae bacterium | reverse complement strand
ATGTCGGGCGGCGTGGATTCGACGATCACCGACGATTCAAGCAACAGGTTCGTGCATACCCCACTCGCGACCGCGACGATCGAGATGCTCGCCACGTAGACGACCAACGCCCGGTGTCCCAGGTCGCGTAGGACCACCATGACGGTGGCCACGTTCGTGGCGGGTCCGGCCAGGAGGAACACCAACACCGCGCCGGGACTCAATCCCCCCGCGATCAATGCGGCTGCCACCGGGGTCGAGGAGGTGGCGCATACGTACATCGGAAGCCCAACGATCAGCATGATGAGCATCGGGCCGACGCCGTTCCCCACGTGTTGCTCCAGATAGCCGTTCGGGAGAACCGCCCCGAGCAGCCCGCCCAGGAGGAATCCCACCGCGAGCCAGTGCGCCAGATCGCTGAACATCTCAACCAGTCCAAACCGCAACGCCCCGATCAAGCCGCCCTCACCGTTCGCCGCGTCCCCGCATCCGCCGCTCGAACAGCAGGGCGCTTCCGGCTCGTTCGTCGTGGATTCCCCCGCCTCGGCGTCGCCGGTTTCGGACCAGTGAATCAGCCAGCCGGCGACGAGCGCCGTGATGAGGGCTGCGAGGGGTCGCGCGATCGCTAGAAATGGGCCGAGCAAGGCGTATGAGACGGCAATCGAGTCGGCTCCGCTTTCGGGCGTGCTGATCAGAAATGCGGCAGTCGCTCCGCGTCCAGCCCCCCGCTTGCGGAGTGAAGATGCCACAGGTATGACACTGCACGAGCACAGCGGCAGGGGCAGCCCGACGAGGCAGGCCTTCAGCACGCCGCCCAGCCCCCGCGCACCGAGATGTCGCGACACCTGTCCGACTGGAACCAGGACGTGGATCCCCCCCGCGAGCAGGAAACCGAACAGCAGCCACGGCGCCGACGCGGCCATCATCGCCCAGGTCTGCGATACCCATGTGGATAGGACTGTCATAAATCGTCGTCCGATCCTCGAAACCGGTGACGAGCCAAGGACTTCAGTCCTCGCGGATGTCCGCGTGGGATGAATCCCACGGCTCGCGCGATTCGCAGACGGTATACTAAACGCATGGGCGATGTTCGGCACGCCTGGAGCCACCGGGAGCCGGGTCTCCGCCCGCGCCGGGGATGTGGTTTGGTTTTGTGCGACGCGGGGGGTACAATCGTCGGTGACATTACCGGAGCCGGGTCCCCACAATCGCGGAACATCTATGCGCAGCAAGATAGTCGCCATCCACGTTCTCATCGCACTCGCCGCCGCGCCCACGGCATCGGCGCATCCATGTCTTTGCAACGGCGACGCCAACCTGGACGGCGTGTTCAACGAGCAGGATTGCTGGTTCACGATCGACTGCCTTGGGCAGCCCCCAATCGACGTCTGTACCAACGCGGACATCAATTGCGACGGGTCCATAGACTCCGACGACATCGATCCGAACGCGCCTTTTTCGGGTGATACCGCAATTCTCTGCATCCAAGCCGGCATGCCGCCCGAAGAGTGCTGCCCCGGACACATGCCCTGTGGAGCCGCGACCGCCGGCAACTGCTGCGAACCGAATGACACCCAAGCGTGTTCCGATCTTGATTGCTGTGTCGCCGTTTGTTCGGGGGACTCATTCTGCTGTTCGTTTTGGTGGGATTCGACTTGCGCGGAAGCTGCGCTTGAGCAGTGCGGTGTTCCGGCTGCGTGCGACTTTCCGGCGGATTGTGACGAGGATGGCGACGTCGATCTGAGCGACTACTCCGTCCTGTCATCGTGCCTCACCGGGGCGAACGGTGCTGCGCTCGGTGACGGCTGCGAGTGTGCCGACCTCGACGGCGACGGGGATGTCGATGTACACGATTTTCGACAACTGCAAGTTCGGTTCACCGGCCCGTTTTAGCTCGAACGGCCTATCGGGGGATCGGCGGTACTGCGGCCGGAGATGCGCCGGTCGCCACCCAACCATCCACGGTTAACACGTTCGGACGAGCTTGCGAATTCGTCGGCATGATCTATGCTGACGGTTCGAAGGGGAACGACTACCACACTTCGAAGCCAACGGCGCCTCAGGAGTCCTCGCAATGCTCAAGGTCGCGTCGATCAGAACCACGATCTTCACCCTGTTGCTCGTCACGCTCACTGGCTGCGCTCAGCCTGGCGAATTTGCCGCACGTCAGCGCCGGGGGCGCCAGCCGACGATCGAGCAGTTCATCAAGATTCGCTGGCCGAGCAGCGCGACGTTGGCAACTGGCGGGCGTTTTTATTACATCGATCTGGTAGACGGCGTGCGCCAGCTTCATCGGCGCGGTCCGGACGCACACGAGGGGGCGGCGATCACTGACTTCGGTGACGGTATTGGTGGGTAGGCGGTCTCCGAGGACGGCAAGTGGATCGCCATCACGGCTGGTGTCGGCGGGGACGAGCAATTCGACATCCATCTGATGGACGCCGGGACGGAGACGATCAGGCCGGTGCTGGTCGATCGGAAGACTGCTTTCGGGTCGGTCGTGTGGCGTCGGGACTCGCAGGGTTTCGCGTACCGCGCCAACAAGGATGTCAAAGCGAACTTCAACATTGACACGTACGACCTCGCCTCTGAAACGTCCAGGCTGGTTCTGGATGATCCGGGGTATTGGTACCCGGTGGACTTCGCGGCGTCGGGGGAGAAGTTGGCTGTGGGGCATTACCTTTCAGCCTCCGAATCGACCATCCACGAGGTATCGTTAACCGGCCTCGGTTCACGGCCGATCGCGTGGTCCGACAAGCCATGGTCGTTCGATCCGGTGGGCTACGTCGCGGGCGATACCAAGTTTCTGGCCATCACGGATTATGAGGGGGATCGCAACAGGCTGTTCACGATCGATCTCAAGAGCGGCAAGCTTCGTTCGGCGTTGCCGGCGCTCGGCGACTTGGAGGTGGACTACGCGGTGTTGAACGAAGGGCGTGACCGGTTGGGCGTGGTCGTCAACGAGGACGGGTATGCGTCGCTGCACCTCTACGCCCTCCCCGGCTTCACGCCCGTGGCGCTGCCGCACATCCCAAAGGGCATTGTCGGGAATGTCCGTTGGCGCCATCACACTCTGCTCTACGCGGTGAACAATGCCAATACTCCGGGCCTAGTGTATCAATGGGATCTCGATCAGCCTGATTCGCCTCCGGTTCGGATGACCACGGCTGACACGCGCGGGGTTGACCTCAGCGCGTTCGCCCTGCCGGACCTCATTAGGGTCACATCATTCGATGGACTAGAGATTCCGGCGTTCTTGTACGTGCCCCCGGGTTATGAACGGGGGACGCCGATTCCGTTCATCGTCAGTTATCACGGTGGTCCGGAGAGTCAGTATCGCCCGTATTTCGCGAAGCACTACCAGTATTTCCTTTCCCGGGGGTTTGGCGTGTTGGCGCCCAATGTTCGGGGAAGTGCGGGTTATGGGCGCCACTACCTCAGCCTCGACAATTACAAGAAACGCATGGACAGTGTTAAAGACGGTGTGGCGGTCGCGCAGTGGCTCATCGACAGGGGTTACTCGAAGCCGAAGATGATCGCAGCCTACGGCGGCAGTTACGGCGGGTTTATGGTGGCTGCGGTCATTACGCAGGCGCCGGAGGTATTCGGAGCCGCGTGCGACGTGGTGGGCATTGTGAATTTCGAGACGTTTCTGCAACGGACGAAGGCCTATCGTCGAAAGCTGCGTGAGGCGGAGTATGGCCCGCTGACCGACCCGGAGTTCCTGAAATCGATTTCGCCGATTTATTTGGCGGATCGAATCAAGACACCGGTATTCATTGCCCACGGCGAGAACGACCCCCGCGTCCCGATCCACGAAGCCCGGCAGCTATACGCCAAGCTCAATGAATTGGGCCAAGATCCCGAACTGCTCGTGTTCGACGATGAAGGTCACGGTTTCCGCAAAGAAGCCAACCGCATTGTCTTCTTCAAGAAACTCGCCGACTTCTTCGAGACCCACCTCCGTCCGGCGTCGTAACGCGCGAGTCGGCGCCTGTCCAGGGCATTGAGGAGGGACGGTTCGTCGCGGTCCGGCGGAATATGCGACCTGGGCCGGTTTTTTTGTTGACCCGGTTTGTAGCGTCGCAGTAGAATTCTGGTGTGCGAGGGTGAGCCTCTGACCAGCGGAGTTCTCAGTTCTCAGTTCTCAGTTCTCACTTCTCAGGTCGAAGGGTTGCCCGTGATGTTCGGGGCCGGGCGGGTTCCGCAATCGCCGCCGGGGCGCGCGCGTTTCGAAGAGTGATGGGCCGGAGGCAAGGTGCATGGGTTTCCAGAAGAGGATTCTGCTGTTGTTGGTGTGTGTCGCGCGTGCGGTGCGGGTCTCGTGCAGATCGCGGTGTCCGTTGGTTCTGGCGGTTTTGATGTGCGGGGTGGCCACTGGCGGCGAAGTGATCGAGGGTGTCCCCCCAGGGTACGAAGTGATTATCGTGGATGACGA
>JAJDDS010000270.1 GCA_029260195.1 Phycisphaerae bacterium | reverse complement strand
ACTTGATCCGCAAGCAGGAACGCTTGAAGCTCGGGCTTAATCACACTTGTCTCCATGCGTTATAGTACGAAATCGTACCACGACCGTTCAAGAATAAACACCGGGCGGGTCCGGGCACGCATCCAAAACCACTTACGCAAGACCGCCCCAAGTCCCGTAATCACCGACCGACTAGCTACTACATGTCGAACGCGCACCGCTGATGCCCCTACAGGTTGTGTCTGCCTCCCAGAATTCTCCGAAAACCCGACGGCGAGCGCGGCGGTGCTCAGCGCGTCGGCGGAAGGCGTCGCGCGGGAAGCCCGAACGCGTGCAGCGGCGGTTTGCGGGATGGAGTGTGCGCCGGGTCTGCGCCCACCGACTCACGCGGGGCGGACTTCGACGACCTCGATGTTGGGGTAGTTGGCGTATCGCTCGGCTTCGCGTTGAGCCTCTTCGAAGCTGTCGGCGTAGATCCGGTGCTGTCGTACCGGTCCGTGCTTCTTTTCGCCCTCCCGCTTGTAGCGGTAGAGGATGACGTACATTCGCTGCGTCGCTGCCGTGTTTGCCATCGGTGTCGTCCTTCCAGCCCGTCGAACCAGCGGGGTTCCGCCGCGAAGATTGCCCGATCCGGGGGCGAGAGCATACCCGAGACCGCCGGTCCACTTCAAGCTTGTCGGTGATGATGGCCGGCGATTCCAATCCACTCCTGGTTATCGGCCCCGCCTCGGAGCCATTCGGGGGGGCGTCCGGTTGCGCACTTGTTACGGCCCGAAGGGGGCGATTCTTCGCCTTCGGACGGCCGGTGCGGTATGATTTGAATGAACGACAAGGAATGGCTCATTCAGACCCTGGACCAGAATCCTGCGATTCGACGCCTTCGGGGCTGGACGTCAGTTGCTGCCTAGCACACGGAGATCCAGATGGCGGGGCGCAGAATCGTAGTCGTCGAGGACGAGGAGGCCATCCGACGGGGCGTCGCCGACGCGCTGACGTACTCGGGGTACGAGGTCGTCGAAGCCGCCGACGGAGAGACGGGGCTGGAGGCCGCTCGAAGCCACGACAACGGTCTGGTGTTGCTGGACCTGGCGCTGCCGAAGATGGACGGACTCGACGTGCTGGTGGAGCTGCGCAAGACCCACCCCGTGCTGCCGGTCATCATCCTGACGGCGCGGGGGTCGGAGGATGACCGCGTGCGGGGCCTCAAACTCGGAGCCGATGATTACGTCGTCAAACCGTTTTCCGCCAAGGAGTTGCTCGCACGGATGGAGGCGGTGCTGCGGCGAACTCCGGACCGCCCGCACCCCGTGCAGTCCATCACCTCGGGAGGCCACACGATCGATATGGCGCGTTCAGAGGTTTGCTTCGCCGGTGGAACGGTGACCGCGCTTTCGGAAATGGAGGCGGAGATTCTGCGACACTTAGCGTCGGGAGCGGACCGAGTGGTCACCCGCGAGGAACTGCTGTCGCGGGTGTGGGGCATCCAGGATCACAACCTGGAGACTCGGGCGGTCGATATGCACATCACGCGGTTGCGAACCAAGCTTGACGCCGGCACCGGCGCCGAAAGAGTCGAGTGGATCCAAACGGTACGGGGCAAGGGGTACATGCTCGGCAAGGACCTGACCATCAAGTGTCGCGACGTGCACGGGGAGTCAGCCCCATGACTTGGTTCAGCCGAAGCACGCGCGTAGCGCTGATCGCCTACGTCTTGCTCGCCGTCCTGATTCTCGGCGGAGTGACGTGGGGCACGCTGAGCACGATCAAGCTCGAACGCACACAGGCCGAAAATCGGCGCGATCGCGAGTTCCGGGCGCGCGTCACCTTCGCGATTGGACGCATCGAAAACCTGCTCATGCCGATCATCACGCGCGAGGCCGCTCGCCCCTACCGCGACTACACCGCCTATAGTATCCCCAACATCTACTACCAGATCGACGGGACCGAGGCTGACTCGACGCAGTACGTGCGGCCGTCGCCGTTGATCGACCAGCCGCTTGAGGCGTGGATGAAGCTGCACTTCCAGGTGGACGCGAACGGCATTTGGTCCAGCCCCCAAGTCTTGAGTGACGAGCATTATCCGCCGTCGGCCCCCATCTCAGGCGTCGATCCAGCGCTCGCGTCCGAGCGGTTGATCACGCTCGAACAACTCAGTCGGACGACCACGTACGTCGCGCTCGCCGAGAAAACAGAACGGTCAGCGGACATGGCGATCGGGGGCGGGATGGACCCGGCGCTCTGCACGTCCCCGAACTGTAGGCGACAGGCTGAACATGACCACCGACAGCGCACAGCCACTCAGAGGCGTCTGCAGGATTTGGCTCTGCCGAGGGAGTTGTGCGAGGAGCCCGGCGTCGCGCTCGGCAACTTGCTGAACCTCCGCGACGGCGACAACGACGAAGCCAACATCCCCATCAACGTCCGATCCATGACCGCGGTGTGGCTGGGCGACGAATGGGAGGGACGCGAGCAACTCGCGTTTGTGCGATCCGTCACGACCGACAGCGAGGGCGTCGCGATTCAGGGGTTCCTCGTCGACTGGGAGATGCTCAAGGAGGAGCTGATCGCGATGGTGCGTCCTGAACTACCCGGCAAGGTCGATTTGATCCCGGTCAGGAGCGAAGCACAGGCTGAGAAAGACCCGCTGGTGAGCACGTTTCGGGTCATCGCGGAAGCGCCGGCGGCGCCCGTCACGCC
>JAJDDS010000269.1 GCA_029260195.1 Phycisphaerae bacterium | reverse complement strand
TGCGTTTGGTGCGGTCGAGCGGCCGGGGTTGTGGGGATGTGAGGTTGCCACGTTCGGTACGACACTCCGCGCTTGGCTGCGTCTCGAATCCGGGAGCACGGGAGACGCCTGCGGGGCGTCGGCGTCATGGTAGCGGGAATCCCGCGGCGGGTCGATTCTCGGTGGTAGTACGGCCCGCAACCATCGCGTCAACTGGCCCGCGAACGCGATTTTGGGTAGGGTTCGGAGAGGCCCGTGGTGACTTGAGGTTTGAGGAGGTGCGAATGGACCCGCGATTCGCAAGACGCGTTCAGGATCTGCAACAGTCGGATATTCGCCGGTTCTCGGCTTGGTGCGCGTCGATCGGCGGCGTGAATCTATCGCAGGGGGTGTGCGATCAGCCGGCGCCCGAGGTGGTGAAGGCTGCGGCGAAGCGGGCGATCGACGAGGATCACGCGACCTACACGCACATGCGCGGAATCGCCGAGCTGCGTCAGGCGATCGCCGGGAAGATGGACCGGTTCAACGGGATCAAGGCCGATCCCGAGACCGAGATCGCCGTCACTGTGGGGACGGCTGCGGCGTTCGCGTGTACCGCACTGACGCTGTTGAATCCCGGCGACGAGGTGATCGTCTTCTCGCCCTACTACAGCTACCACGTCAACCTGCTGCGGTTGTTCGGGAACGAGGTTCGGTTCGTCGACTCGCGTCCGCCTGACTGGCGGTACGACGCGGGCGAGTTGGCCGCTGCTTTCAACGCGCGCACACGGATGATCCTGATCAACACGCCGGCGAATCCGAGCGGCAAGGTGTTCAGCGAGGCGGAGTTGGCCGAGATCGCCGCGCTGGCGCGACGCCACGACGCGTGGATCGTGACGGACGAGATTTACGAATACATCACCTACGGTCAGCCGCACGTCAGCGCCGGCCGGTTGCCCGACGCGGCGGATCGAACGGTGACCATCAGCGGCGCGTCGAAGACGTACGCGGTGACGGGGTGGCGGGTGGGGTACGCGATCGCCCCTGCCGAAGTGATCGACAAGATCGGCGTGGTCAGTGACCATGTGACGATCTGCTCACCCGCGCCGCTGCAGCACGGGATCGCCGCGGGGATGGGGCTGCCGGATTCGTATTACGAGGGGATGCGGGCGGACTACCTGATCAAGCGGGACATGCTGGCGGATACGCTGCGAGCGGTCGGATTCGACCCGTACGTGCCGGAGGGAAGCTACTACATGCTGGCGGGATTCGAGTCGGGGCGGTTTCGCGACGCGACGCATGCGACGGAGTCGATCCTCGAGCAGGTCGGCGTCGCGACGGTTCCGGGGTCGGCGTTCTACCGCGATCCAGCCTCTGGACAGCGTCAACTGCGTTTTTGCTATGCGAAGAGAATGGCAGACCTCGAGGAGGCGTGCCGCCGGCTGCGTCGCTTGAAACGCGAGACGTAGGCGTCGGATTGGGGGGTGGATTCGTTGATTTCGCGGGCAAATCGCCCTAGACTGCGCCGATAAACCGAGATGGCGTCGACCCGGCGCCGGAAACGACTGAGTGACATTCGGCTGGAGAGCCTGTTTATGAGGCATCGCAACGGGGTTTGGATGGTCGCGTTCCTGGTTTCGGCCCTTCTGGGGAGCACCGCGCGTGGGCAGCGGTTGATGCTGGGTGATCCCGCGCCGCAACTGAAGATTAGCAACTGGGTGAAGGGCGACCCGGTGGATTTGGCGAAGGGCGTCGGGAAGAACTGCTATCTCATCGAGTTCTGGGCGACGTGGTGTCCGCCGTGCATCGAGTCCATCCCGCACCTGACGGAGTTGCAGCGCAAGTATCGCAAGGACGGGCTGGTGGTCCTGGGTATATCGGGTCCGGGGCGCGGCGAGACGCTTCGGAAAGTCGAGCGGTTCGTAGCCAAACGTGGCGACAGTATGCGTTACGTCGTGGCGTACGATGGTTCGTCGACGACGTCGGATCGGTTCATGGGTGGCGTCGGCGTTGGGGGAATCCCGTGGGCTTGCCTGATCGACAAACAGGGAAAGATCATGTGGCACGGTCATCCTGGCGACCCCGCGATGGACGAGATCGTCGAACTGGTGGTTAAGGGCTCGTATGACGCGAGCGACGCGATCGTGCAGGAACAACTGGCCCCGCTTTTCGGCCAGCTCAATCGTCATCACATGGCCCGCGACTGGGACGGGTTCACTTCGGTCGCGCGCGAAATACTCTCGAAGGATCCGAAGAACGAGACAGCGTACGCCGCGATGGTGTACGCCTATCTATACGAGATGAACGACGCTGCGGGGTTCCGGACGTTTGTCGAGGATCAGATCCGCGCGAACAGCGCCAACGGTGAAGCGATGAACGCGCTCGCGCTTTCCCTTTTGGGGGTCGTCGAGTTGGATAAACGCCAGCCGGACCTCGCGCTGCGCGCCGCGGCGGCTGCGTACGAGGCGTGCAAGGGCGGCGACTGCGCGACGGTGGACACGTACGCCCGTGCGATGTTCGAGATTGGGATGCTGGATCGAGCCATCAGGCTGCAGAGCGACGCGGTCGCGCTGGCCAAGGGTGACGAGCGCCGCGAAGCCCTTGAACAGGTGGCTGAATTCTACCGGAAATGTAAGGCGCTCCAATCCGAAAACGCCGTCGGCGGGTAGCCGGGATGCCGGTGGCGGTCTCGCCGAACCGGGTCTGATCCGGTCGTGGTCGGCTGGCGCGTTTGCAGCCCCCGGTGTGTTGTTTGGGATGCTGGAACAGAGACTCAACCCTATGTCGACACGTATATTGCTCGTCGTTTCGCTGTTCTCCTTGGTGGGGTTTTCGGCTTCATCACGCGCCCAGAATGTCGGTGTGTCGGCTCGCCCGGTGGCGTCGGACGCTGCGCTGCTCGGGGCGGGATATGGCGCATTCTGGGCGACCTCGATTCCGGTCGGAAACGGCTCGGTTCTCTCCGCGACGTTGTTGGACGAGAACCTATACGTGACGACGCGCGCGGGCGGCATGTACGCGCTGCAGGCGGACACGGGGCTGATGCGATGGGCGAAGCATCTTGATGCTCGGCTGATCCGCGACCGACGTCCGTCGCACGTGTTGTATCCCGACGGCGACGGCCCGGTTGCGGTGGTGACGCATTCGCACGTGAACGTGTACGACCGGTTCACGGGAAACGACGTCGTCTCGCTGGAACTCCCGTTTCCCGTCGCGTCGGGAGCGGTTGCGGACGTGCGACATATGTTTCTTGGCGGCGTGGACGGAGAATTCTACGCGTTGCGCTGGTCTGGTGATCAGTGTCGCGCGCCGCTGGTCGCTTGGCATGCCCGCTTGGTGGGAAAGCTGGTGTCCGCGCCGGTGCTAGCGCTGGGGCGAGTCTACTTCGTGTCGGATGCCGGCGTCGTGTACTGCGTCGCCCGTGAAGCGAATCGTTTGATCTGGGCGTTCGACCTTGGGGCTGAGGTCGCGGGAGGTCCGCAGGTCGAAGCGTCTGGAGTATACGTTGCGGGTATCGATCACCGCGTATTTGTGCTCGATCCCGATACCGGGCGCCGGTTGAATTCGCATCGTTTGCCCGGCGTATTGCTCGAGTCGCCGACGGTGGTCCAGCGCACGCTGTATCAACATTGCGACGGCGTGGGTCTGCACGCATTCGACGTCGACACGGACCGTGCGATGTGGACGATTGCGGAGGCGGAGCGGTTCGTTGCGCGGGCTGCGGAGCGTCTCGTATTGGCGGACGGAGTCGGCGACCTGCTGTTTGTCGATAATCGGGACGGTCGGGTTCAGCATCGTCTGGACCTGCCCCATGGCGCCATCGCCGTGCCCAACCCTCGTGACGCCGTCTTGTATGTGGTCACCCCGGACGGCCGGGTCCTATGTGCGAAGCCGTTGGGTTTCTCATACATGCGCCGGGAGGCTGTGATGACGGCGCGAGCCCGATTGGGGTTCAGCGAGGGGGAGATTCGCGAATCCCTGCAAGCCTCGGAAGCTGAGGCGACGCGTGATGCGCCCGCACCGGCGGTTGATCGCGATCTGCTTCGCAGTCGCCCCCGGAGTTAACGGGCGACCGCTCATTTGATGGCTTGCGTCGTTCCCGTCTCTTGACACAAGGCGGCGCGTTGCTACGATTCGTGCCGAACTTGCGGTCGTTTGGCGCGCATCGGGCGCTGCCCCGAACCTCCGCGTCGGCCCGCCGGGTTCGGCGAGACCGCTTTCCGAATACGATCCCCGTTGAGGAGACTCTTCATGGCTGGGGCAAGTCAATCGCGTCTGTCATTCGTCGTTCGGTGCAGCCTCACGTGTGCGCTACCGGCGGTTCTGTTCTCGGTCATCGGGTGTGCGAGCGGCGGGTCGCCGCGCACGGGTCCGGTGCAGGTTCAGTTTTACGGTCCGCCGGGCGCCCAGATTGTCCTGCGTGACTTGCGCCATTCCGCCGCCGAGATTCGATCGCGCGGGCCACTGGGGGATCGGCTCGAGAACGAAATCGAGGACTTGGCAGTGTACGACCTGAGCCCGGGAACGTACCGGTTCGCGTACGCCAACGGTCCCGGTGCGGAAGAGGCAGCCATTTACGGGGAGTTGGAGCTTCGTCCGGCGCGAACCCGGGCCGGACGGTTGTTCTGCGATCACGCGTTTCTTCCGGTTCGGCTTATCAGCGCCGATCATCAGGAGGCTGAGCAGCTTTTCCCCTCACGCGATCTCTCCTACACGCAGGGCTTGGAGGCGCGGGAGTTCGACCACATCAAACAGGGGGATCTGATTGAGCAGGTGTACTTCGTGGCTGATCTGGACAAGGCGAAACACGAATATGAGGTCGACTATTTCCAGGCGATCAACGATGTTGACCGGGCGCTTTCAGTGATTGCGGATCAGGAGGAGTACCTGATCGTTCGTTACGACAGCGCGCGACGCCGGGCGCTGTTCCGCAATGCGGACGTGAATATTGAGGACAAGGTGGCGCACGATCGGTTTGACCGCTGGGGTGTCGAGGAGTCGTTCATCACGCTGGCGAGGAAGCGCAAGGCGCTCGAGCGCGAGCGCGAGTCGCTGATGTTGGTGCGGACGGAGCTTGAGGACCAGCGGTCACGGCGCCATGCCCTCCTGCGGTCGATGCGAATCGTTCACCGGTCCGGCGCGCTGGTGCTTGCCACGCCGGATCTTAAGATGCCGTTCCGCGATTCGATTGAGCAAGCCGCCGATCTTGGTGAGGTGCTGGCGGTCGTCCGCATCGGCGGGCGCCATCAGTACTGGGCTTGGGATGAACTCGTCGGAGCCGGCGAGTCCGAAGGCTCCGACATCGTCGCGTCGAATCCGTAGTGTCGAGTCTCATGCGGATTGCATTCCTTCAGAGCCGCGCCCGTAAGGAAGCGGTCCCGTACGGCGTCTCGGAGTCGCTCCCTGACGGTCACAGCTGTGACCGCAATCGTGGTGTCGTTTCCGAGACAATGCACTCGCCGTTCGGACGGCGGAGATGACCAGACCGATCAAAAGAGCCCTCATCAGCGTCTACGACAAGACGGGCATCGTCGATTTCGCCCGTGCACTCGTCGACGAATTCGGTATCGAAATCCTCTCCACCGGCGGGACCGCGAAACTGCTCAAAGAAAACGGAATTCCCGTCACGCTAGTCGAGGACGTGACCGGCTCGGGCGAGATGCTCGACGGGCGGGTCAAGACGCT
>JAJDDS010000268.1 GCA_029260195.1 Phycisphaerae bacterium | reverse complement strand
GCGAGCGTCTGGCTGACGCGATGCAGGAGCAGGAAGTTCTGCGAGCCGGAGAGAACGAACTGCCCCGGCCGGTCTGCACGATCCACGATGCCCTGGATGTAAGAGAATAGGTCGGGCGTCCGCTGGACCTCGTCGAGGATCACCTTGCCTTGAAACTGATCAAGGAACCCGCGTGGGTCCTCCGTGGCGAACGCGCGCGAGTCGGGATCTTCGAGCGACGCGTAGCGATGCCGGGGGAAGGCGGCGCGCACGAGCGTCGTCTTACCAGACTGGCGCGGTCCTGTGACGGTCACGACCGGATAGTCCCTGGCTGCGGCCTTCAGCGTCTTAGACAGATGTCGGGGAATCATCGGAGGCTCCCACGCAGATTGAATCTACGATGTGCAATCTACATGATTCCCGTCGGTCTGTCAACGCCAAGCCCCCGAACCGCTTGGGCACGAACTCATCGACGGCGTGCGACGTCGAACCGAACTTCGAATCACGACTGATTTCTTATCCAGCGGCTGTTTCCCGGATGGCTGGGATGGTTCGCGCTGGACGCATCCAGGTCTTGCGCGCCGGCGTGCCGACGGTGGCCGGTGCAGAGCGTTGCCCGAGGGCAGGCTGGCGCTCCCGGGCGCGGGCCTCGATTCCCCTACTCCCGGAGTGCCCGATGAGTGCCCGATAGATGCGGTCTTCGTTGGTCTCAATGGGTCTTGAGTAGTCTAGCCCAATTCGTTGCATCTCTCGCGCCTACAAGGTTTTGAGTCGTTCCTGCACGATTTCCTGTGGGGCGGGAGCATCTTTCGATTCCCCCCGCCTCCAATTTGTAAGTCATTTCATTGCAAGCACTTACGTGCAGGCAGGGGCCAGTTTGTGGACTATATTGTGAACTCGATTTCCGCGCGCGGCGCATTTCACAGGGCTTGGCAATGAAACCCACAGCCCATTCCCGCCGCTAGCCTTTACGGGAACCTCGATCTGCGGCCAACACACCAGGGCCTTTTCTCGGCGGGCATGACCCGCGGAAAGGACGCGTGTGATGGCGAGTCTGACCCGTCAGAAGAAGAAGTACTACCGTGTCTTTTGGAATTTCAAGGTGGCGGCCGGGCCCAAGGTCGGCCAATCGATCCAGGGCAGCGCCTAAAGCGTTTGAGTGCGAAGCTTCGCAAGGATCGAATCCGATGCCTGGAACGAACGCTGTGTCACGTCCTGGCTTGGGCAGACGCGGCGGCAGCACCTGACTGTGCGTCCGAGACCCATCGACAGATCGCGTTGACGTTGGAAGACGATCGCCAGCAAAAAGAGCGAGAAATCCAGGCCCTGGAACGCCAGCTTGCCGCCAAGTTGGCGCGCACCGAGTACATTGTGCTTCTCTCCATTCCAGGGATCAACGTGGTCTCGGCAGCCGAGTACGCCGCGGAGATGGGCCCCATCGCACGTTACGCCAATCCCAAGACCATCACTGGCCGCGCTGGGCTGTATCCCTCTCGGGCCCAAAGCGATCAGGTGGACCACGCCGATGGCCCGTTGACGCGTTGCGCCAATCGTCGGTTGCGGTACGCGATCTTACAGATTGCCGACTGCCTGATTACACGAAACAAGTACTTCGGGGCGCTTCGCGAGCGATGGAAGGCCGCCGGCAAGGACCCCCGGCACAGCCGCGTGCGCGTGGGTTCGCGCTTCGCACGCATCTCGTACCACATGCTGGCCGAGCGAAACGTCTTCCGGCATCCCTTCGCTCGGGATCGCCACTACATTGTGCAAAAACTGCTGACGTTTCATCGCGTCCACGGGACATCCATGGCGCAAACGTTGGCGGATGCCCAGGCCGTCATCGAGCAATTGCCCCAACACGCCTACGCCGCTGAGACGGTGCCGTTGGTTCAAGAGCTCGAGGCGATCCAAGAACGTCGCCGTCGCGGTCCCCAGCCAATCGGGGAGATTCTCCCCTTGCTGTTGGCGCGGTTGAGGATCGCGCCGGTACAATCAAAAGGACCAGGGGATCACGGCCCCCGCTGACCGCGGTGTTCAAGAGCCGAGAACGTCTACTGACCACAAGGGGCAAACCCTTTCTAGAGTTTGGCGCTCTCTCGGATCACCAACGCCGGATACGGCAGCGTGGGGTCGCTCCCCTGATGTACCAGTATGGCGAGAAGGTGATCAAACCAACGAGAGAGATGGCTCCCGGCGCCTGGTCGGCAACCCTGGTTCACTCCACAAAAAGCCGCCCCTTGACGGCCCGGAGAAGGTATGCGCTAATCCCGATACGCCACTCCTCACATGGCAGTCTTGAGACCGTCAGAAACCACCGTAGACCGCTTCTTTTGAGTACTGTGTGAGTACTCTTCTGTGGGCCGCTCGGACCGCATAGCTCGGTTACCGTCGCGGATGGACAGGTTCTGAAACGGTACAATCGGCTGTTTTGGCAGCCCATCGACGAGGTTGCCACACGCAGGGTGCGGGTGGACACGAAGGCAACCGTATGCATAATTGTCCAAAACTTTTGGACCTTTGCGCATGATTTATCGGAGCACGCAGAACTCACGCCGGGAACTCTCGAACCTTGCCCAGACGCAGGGCGGCTATTTCACCGCCAAGCAGGCGGCCGCCGTGGGCTACGATCGGCGGCACCTCGATTACCACGCCAAGGCCGGTAACTTCGAGCGGGTCGAACGCGGGCTGTTCCGGCTTCCGGAGATTCCAACATCAGAGCACGACGACCTGATTCGCCTGAGCCTCTGGAGCCGCGGACGCGACGACCGACCGCAGGCTGTTATCTCGCACGAGACGGCGCTAGGCGTCCACGGGCTGGGCGAGCTGCTACCAACGCGCACGCATCTAATCGTCCCGCGTTCATTTCGGAAGAAACCACCGGCTGGTTGCGTGCTGCACAAATCCCAACTCGAACCTGGCGACGTCGAAGCACGTGACGGGTTTCGCGTTACGAAGCCGCTACGAACACTGCTCGACGTAGCGGAACGGGAAACCGTGACTCAAGAACAACTGAATCAGATTGTCAAGCAGGCGCTAGCAGAGGGCATCGTCCGCCGCACGAAGCTCAGAGAGGCCGTGGAGTGGCAAGCAAATGACTCGCGCCTCGCGCGGGCGATCTCGGCCGTTGGACAATGAAATGATGGCACGAACATTCAGCAGTCCGGCAGCGTTTCGCCAAGCACTGGAACGCCGCCTCAAGACGATAGCCGAACACCGAGCGGTCCCGCTGAATACGCTTCGGCTTAAGGTCCTCATGGAGCGTTTGCTCGCACGTCTGTTTGCCAAGCATAATCCACCGTGGCTCCTCAAGGGTGGATACGCGATGGAGTTACGGTATCGCCCGAAGGCCAGAACGACAAAAGACATCGACCTGAGTGTCAGCGCCGACGAGCACGTGCTGGGCGTCGAGGACAGGCTGGAACTGATTCGAGACGAGTTGCAAACGGCGGCCGACATCGACCTGGGAGACTACCTGGAGTTTCTGATCGCTGCCTCGCGAACCGAACTGGTGGGCGCTCCACGGGGCGGAGCGCGATTCCCGGTGCAGGCGCGCATGGCTGGCCGCGTGTTCGGTAGCTTCCACATTGACGTGGGTATCGGCGATGCGCTTCATGGAACACCGGAGCGATTACGAGGTGAAGACCTTCTGGCCTTCGCCTGCATCGCCCCGGCTGAAGCGCTGGCCATCCCCGAGGCTCAGCAGTTCGCCGAGAAGGTCCACGCTTACACGTTTCCGTGGACCGATCGCACCAACACGCGTAGCAGAGATTTGGTGGATATCGTCCTCCTGATAGAGGCAGGTCACGTCACGCACGAGGCAGTGGCCAGCGCCATCCAGGCTACGTTTCGGTGCCGTGGAACACACGAAATCCCGACCGTGTTATCCGGTCCGCCCCCCAGTTGGGCGAACGAATTCGCCGCCCTGGCGACCGAGGCACAACTTAAGGCGCGTAGCTTGGCCGATGCATTCGAGACATTTCAGAGTTTTTGGGCGAATGCGCCAATCTGACGTCGGTGGGATGATCAAAGTGCCTCGCGCACTTGGGTCCGATGACGATTGGCGAGGGGCCAGCCGGTTACGGAAAACGCTTGACGCACGGAGGAACATGGTGTGTAGGCGTTTGCTGAAAGGGATGAATTGTATCCCTTCGTGCGAACACTATTGAGAGGCGGCAATGCCGGCACCGACCGTAGCAGCTTGGGTCGATTCTCTTCAATCGCGTGGGAGGTACACGTTCCTCCGGGCCCAGGGCCAGCGCGCATAACTGGGTAATATAGGGGGTCTGGCGCGATGGTTGACCGTCGGTTATCCTCGGTGCTTGCTTGCCGCATGGAGTGGCAAGGCGCCGATACACAGGAGTTTACCGATGGCGAACAAGACCGTG
>JAJDDS010000267.1 GCA_029260195.1 Phycisphaerae bacterium | reverse complement strand
CACCACGACCTGATCGACGTTGTTCCCCTGAATCTGCCAAGGGATGCACGGGAACGGAATCAGATCGTCGGTCACGACGATGGTGTGATCGGCGTAGATCGAATCTACCAGCCCGAACCCCAACAGCCCGCAGGCCGACGGGCCGGTGACGCCGTTGGCGTTGCCGAACGGGTCAGCCGTCGGCGCAGCCAGCACGGCGATGTCGATGTGTACCTCGCCGTCCTGCACCGCCTGCCATCGCCCGCCGTGCGACCGAAGCACGCCCATCCCGCGCATCTTCCCGGTCGCGCAGTAGTCCCCGAGCGGCCCGTTCATGCTGCCTTCGATGTGGTGGATGAGGCCGCTTTCCAGATGCTTGATGATCGGCTCGTGACAGGGGAACGACGCGCTGGGGAACCAACGCAGGTCTTTGACCCCGAGCGAAGCAGCCGCCTCGAACAGCGGGTTAGCCACCTTGTCCCCGTTGCGAAAGTGGTGATGCGTCGAGACGGTCATCCCGTCCCGCAGCCCGGCGTTCTTCAGCGCCGTCGCGAGGTCTTTGACGACCTTGTTCCCATCGCTCGGATAGTCCGCGCACGTCCGTACGGCTGGCGCCGTCTTCCGCCCGTTCGGTCGGTACTTCCCGACGCCCATATACGGCGTCGTGGCGACCCCATTGACTTCCGTCGGGACGGCCCGCCCGGCTGCGTTTTCAACCAGCTGTCTTGGTTGCATCTTCCAGTTCCCGGGTTGATACGGAATCCAGCCTGCGTTGCCTCATGCAAACAGATCGGCCTCAATCAGTTTCAAATACTTATTGGAGTAGAACAGGTCTGGCTCCTGTCTGCGCGCTCGGGCGCGAATCTCGAAATCGGGGTCGGCTGGATGAGCCGAGTCAAACAGCACAAGGCCGATCCCAAAAACTTGGCAAAGCGAGTCGAGTCGAGCGAGCTCGTCCTGTGGTGATTGACGCGGGACCACGAGGTAGGACTTGTGGCTGAACAGGCAGTAAGCGCAAGATTGACCGAACGCTGTCACCAATTGACTCACTTCGGGCTTGATTTCCGCAGAGACAATCTCAACCGGAGCCTGCATGATGTCGCTCCGTTTCGACTCCCGTTTTCCGATAACATCCGGAGTACCCCATTTGTCGCGAAACTTGTTCCGGCCAAGTGGAATCGCCAGAGTGCATTCCTCCAGATCATTCTGAAGCCAATCGGCGAACGGTTCGTAAAACTCGTCTTCGCTGACTTTGGCGGGCAGCTTGGCAACCAAGTCGCTTCTCAGTTGGTCCGTATCCGTATCGGTGAACTCCTTGAGACGGAGTAGACCACGTGATGGCTTGTCTACCTTGGTGGGAAATCGTTGATCTAGGTTCCAAACCGTGCCATGGATCGTATTGGTTTTCAGTTTATCATCAGATGAGGAGATTCGACGCACGAGATCCGCATAGCGAACTCCCTCCGGCGCACCCTTTAGGATATCAAAGGCGATCTTCGTTATTCGATCCGCGATCTTTGCCATCAGTTCTCCTCGTTGACTGTTCGTCCTCGTCAGCAGGTCGGGTGGCATGCCCACGCTTGCGTGGGCGTTTTTGCGTACGGCTGCATTTTCAACAACAACATGGCCACGCAAGCGTGGCCGTCGGGCGGTTCCTTGAGTATCTTCGCAATGCGATCGACTCGTCGCTCGTTCATTCTCTAAGCTACTCCATTTCATCCAGCAACCCGCGGACCTCATCCGCAAGCACCGGCAGTTTGACGTCGATCACGTCCCAAACCGTCGCGGGATGCAGGCTGTCGTAGCCGTGCACGAGCACGTGGCGAACGCCGATGATGTTCCTGTGCTCGGAAATCCGAGCGGCGACTTGCGGGGCGACACGCTCCAGTTGCATTACGGCCTCGCCGATGATCTGTAACTCGCGCTCGATGGCGGAACGGAACGCCCGATCCTGTGCGTAGTCGTCAACGGTTCGTCCGGCAGTCAAGCCGATCAGGAATTCGCACGAACTGAGAACATCGTGCAGATACTTCTCCGGATCATGCGGCATAGACCAACCTCCGCGACTCGTTCAGGCGGCGAATGAAGTACGGATTGCGCGGCGCCCCCGCTTCAACCAAGTCGACGGGACGGCCGAAGAGCTCCACGAGAGCGCGCTGGAGTCCGAAGAACGCATCGAACCGGTGGCCGTCCGGAACGTCACCGAACTCGACGAGGAAGTCAAGATCGCTCCGCTCCTCGTCGAACGCGCCGGTGGCGACCGAACCGAACACTTCCAGACGGGCGACGTGGAATCGTCCGCAGAGTTCGACGAGCGTGCTCTTATGCTTGGCAATGATCGGGTTCATAAGGATCCATCCTCCGCGACGGGCCTATTGTATTCGTAGTACGTCGCCATGCCACCTCAGCGACGCGAGTACCACGCTACTCCGCCATCGCTGTGGCCGCAGCCAATCGTACGACGCGTTGGGCGCGATTGACGACGGGGGGCGATCATCTTGCTGCCGAGCGACACGACGACGGGCATCATCCTTCCTCGCTTGCACCACGTATTCTGATTGTCAGTTCATCCACAATCCAGAGCTGTTTCGCCAGAGGCTCGGTGTCCAGGAGAGGAACAACTCGGTCGAACACATCGAACAGTCGCGTCCGGGCCTGATCGGCCAAACGCAGCACGATCAAACCGTGGTAGTCTTCCGGCGGATAGGTCCGGATGTCCGCGAAATCGAGATCGAGCGTAATGAGCGCTCGCCCCTCGGCTCGGCAGACGCCCGCCAAGTTCGCGTCGGGAGTGCCCTGAAGACCTTGATCCCAGACGCTCTTCACGTCGTGGCCATGCTCCCGCAAGAGAGAGGCTACGTCGGGGTGAAGGTTCTCGTCGATCTTGAACAGCATTACGCCGTCTTGGCCTTCAGCGACACAACGCGATCCTTCGACAGCGCCGCGGCGTACAAGAGGGCAGCGTGAACGTCTTGGGGCGTAACGTGGTAGGCCTCGGCGATGTGCTCCGGCGATTCGCCGGCAGCCAAGTTGTCCAGGATGACCGAGACCATCACGCGCGTTCCGTTGATGCACGCCCTCCCGTGACACACACCGGGCTCAACGGAGATGTGATCCTGCCATTGCATCATCATATTCTCAACAATCCGGGTTCCACGGGAAATCACCCGCCAACCGGTTGTCCCTCAGCGTACTCGACTTCTCCGCTGTTCGCCAATCGACATTCCCCGCACCTACCCCATCGCCTTCGCCAATCGGACGATGCGTTGGGCGCGTTTGACGACGGGGGGGTCGATCATCTTGCTGCCGAGGGAGACGACGCCGAGGCCTTTGGCTTCCGCTTCTTCGAAGACGGCGACGATGCGCTGCGCCTTGGCAAGCTCGTCGGGGGTCGGGGCGAAGGCTTCGTGGATGACGGCGATCTGTCGAGGATGGATGCAGCCCTTGCCGTCGAATCCGAGTCCCTTGGCTTCGAGGACGGCGGCGCGGAGGCCCTCAGTGTCAGCCACATCGGAGAAGACGGTGTCGATGGGTTGGACGCCGGCGGCGCGGGCGGCGTTGACCACCTGCGATCGTGCCCAGAAGCTCTCGCGGCCATCCTGCGTGCGGGGGACGCCGATGTCTGCGGTGTAATCTTCGAGGCCTATGGCGAGGGCGACGATCGACTCGGCCGCGGTGGCGATCTCGTAGGCGCGGATGGCGCCGAGGGCGCTCTCGACGATGGGCATCAGGTAGACGGGGTGGTCGATCTTCGTGGCGGCGAGGATCTCGCGGACACGAGTGTCAACCTGTGTCACTTGCTCGGGCGCTTCGACCTTGGGGATCAGGATCAGGTGGACGTTGTGCGGGACGATCGATGCGAGGTCATCGAGTCCCCGGTCGCCCTGATTGATGCGGACCATGCGTTCAGCCCCGCAGAAGTCCAAGCTCCGCAGGGCGTTGCGCACGAGGATGCGAGCCGCGTCTTTCTCCGTGGAGGCGACGCTGTCTTCGAGGTCGAGGATGACGGCGTCGGGGCCGTGCAGCCCGGCGTTGAGCATGAACTTGGGCTCGTTGCCGGGCAGGTACAGGCGCGATCGGCGGAACCGGTCTCGATCAGAGCCGTATTGGGCGCCAGCGGCCATTTCCGGGAGGTAGCCGTCGCCGACATCGAGCCCGAGTCGTCGAACGGCAGTCTCGACGCGGGCGGTGATGACGAACGGCAGGGCGCCGCTGTCTTCGATCTCGACCTTGGCGTTGACGACGCCAAGCGCCTCAAGCTCGTTGCGCACAAGTTCCCGCGTCGCGTCGCCGTACATGGACTCGACACGGCTCTTGAGATCGAGCTCGATCCCACCGGAATCGGTGCGCGTGGTTTTGACTAGGCAGTCCGATCGAGCGTCGGGACCACCGCGACCGGCCTCTGCGTGTTGATTGAGTGGGGATTTGGCCATCGGTGATGTCAATGAGCGCTACCGAGGATTGGAGGTGCGTTTCGCGCCTTTCGGGGATTTGGTGCGCCGCGGGGCGTGTTTCCGTTCCTCGATGGCGCGGATGAGTCCGGCGACGGTGCCGCCACCCTCGCGCCAGAGATCCGCGCGGACCGCTCGAACTTCCTCGACGACGGGGTCTTCGACCCATCCATCCTTCTTTCTTGTCATCGCTCTTCTTCCGAGTAGTAGCTGGGGACCGTGGTCTCGATGTAGACGGATGCCATGGATCACTACTCGCGTGCGACCATTCTATCGGTCGGCGACGGTCAGGGACATTAGTTTGGCGACATCGTCGAGATTGTCCAGGGCGAAGATGCACTCGCGGAGTTGGGATCGTCGGGCGTCGGTCATGATGGGGGCAGCCAACGCGTCAAACTTCGTCTCCAATTCGTCGAGGGACATGGGGTCGCGAGGGTCGCCCTTGGGGACGTCGACCTGGTGCGTGAAGCTGCGGCCATCGGTCGTGGTGATGGTGACGCGGGAGCACTGCTTGGCGGGGAAGGCGTTCTCGAACTCGTCGTTGGCGACGACCTTGACCTTCTGCATCTGCGACCGGAGGCGCTCGTCCCAGAGCTTCTCCTCCGTGAACTCCAACGGCGTCACGCGGCCCTCAGCCACCGCCGCGGCGATGCAGTAGGGCAGGCTGTGGTCAGCGGACTCCTTGCTCTCGGGTTTGTACTTGGCAGGGTCGCTGAGGATGTCGGCCGCCCGGGCGATGCTCTCGATCTTGACCTCCGTGATGTCCTCGGCTTTGAGACTGTTCTCGCGGATGATGTGGAGGGTGGCGCTAACCGGCGAGTGCATGAGGGCTTCGATGGGGTAGGACTTCATGCCGCAGTCGGTGATCATGAACCGGTCGCCCAGATTCTTGTTGATCCAGTCGTAGTCCCAGCCCTCGCCGAGGCAGTGCTCCATGCCCTCCTTACCCTCGATGACGCCTTCGGGGCCGGTGTAGCCCTTTTGGGCGAGCAGAGCGGCTTCGACGCCGTCGCGGGTGGCCATGGGACTGACGGTGTTTTTCATCATGGTCAGCTTGCCCGCGACCGCGCAGCCTAGGGTGAAGCCGTGGCAACTCGCGATGCCGATGGCGTGTTGCATTTTCTCGTAGTCGAGGCCGATCATTTTGCCGGCGACGATGGGGGCTGCGTAGGCCATCAGGGTCGCGTGGTGCCAGCCGCGTTCGCGGATGCCGGGGACGGCGATGTGGCACAACCGCATGGTGATTTCGTAGCCGAGGACGACGGCGAGGATGAGGTCCTTGCCGGTCAGGTGATCGCGTTCAGCCAGCGCCATCGGCGCGGAGAGCAGGTCGCTGGGGTGCGAGGGATCCTGCTTCCAGTAGATGTCGTTGTAGTCCATGGCGCGGACCATGAGTGCGTTGATCATGGAGGCTGCGACGGGGTTGGTCTTGTCGCCTGCGCCGATGACTGTGCATGTGCCCTGGCCGCCCATCTCGCGGAGATACTCAAGGAACATCTTGACGTCGTGGACCTGATAGCCGCCGAGGGCGCAGCCAAGCGTGTCGTAAAGGAATCGCTTGGAGGCGTCGATGGCGTCGGGGGTGAGGTCTTCGTACTTGAGGCCACAGGCCCAGCGGGCGATTGCGTTGGTGAGGGTGGGCATGGATAGCTCCGAGGGGGGTTGTCAGTTGTTAGTTGTCAGTTGTCAGTCTTGGGGTCGCGTTGGGGGTCTTGGGTGGCCTTGGCGTACTTTGGGGATCAAACTCGCGAGCATGCGCTTTACTTCACTTACTTGGGTCATCAGGCGCTGCGCATTCTCCTTCGGAAGCATGTTTAGGTCTCGCGCGAGGAGGAGATGATACTCCACCTCGCT
>JAJDDS010000266.1 GCA_029260195.1 Phycisphaerae bacterium | reverse complement strand
CCTGCAAGTACTCGCGTCCCCATTCGCGATCGCGAAAATAAGGGTGGCGCATGTACGTATTGACGCGCGTTCGTTTGGCGTAGAGCAACTGCCCGATGACCTCGGCCGCCGTGAAGAACACCAACAGCAGAATCGCGGCATACGCCAGTTTTCGACTCCGCGACACTGTGGACCGCGCTTCTGGATCGCGAACACCACCGATCGGCGTGCCTTCGTCCCCGGAGGTTGATTCAGTTCGCGTCATCGTGTCTCGGTCGGGCTCAATCCTCGGACGGGACCGGTGTGATCAACGCCCCGCCCCCACCCGCCGACGTCGGGCGGCTCGAGTCGACAGGCGCGTGCCTCGCTCAAGGACCGAGGCGGCTTCGTCATTACGAGTCTTCCTGTTCCGCTCCGCCTCTCTCCAGTTTCGGCGGCGCGTGTGCGAGCGTCGCGCTGATGTCATCGTCGTCGGGACGGTAGTCGTAGAACGTGCGCAATTGCTCGCGGAAGTACCCACCCCGCGCCACCTGCGCGGCATTCAGGACCGCGCCAAAAATGTGGGCGTTCACACGCGAGAGCAGGCTCGCCGCGCGACTGCCGATGCCACGCGAGCTCACCTTCGCGCGACAGACCAGGATCACTCCATCCGTGCGCGACGCGAGGACGCACGTGTCGCTCGCGAGCAACACCGGTGGAGAGTCAAAAATCACGTGATCGTACTGCCCCGATACCTCGCCAATAAACTCGTCCATCTCCCGACTACCCATCAGCTCAGCCGGGTTCGGCGGAAGCGGGCCAGAGGTCAGAACACTTAGATTGGCGACGTCCGTTGGCGAGACAAGATCCTGCGCCTTCCCGTCGCCCACAAGTATGTTGCTAAGCCCCTTATTCGACCGAGGTTTGAAGAATCGGTGGATCGCCGGCTTGCGGAAGTTCGCGTCAACCAGAAGCACACGTCGATGCCCCTGGGCCAGCATCAACGCCAAATTGCAGGCGATGGCCGTCTTGCCGTCCTCGGGACGCGGACTCGTTACCACAATGCTCCGTTGATGTGCAGCCGTCGCCGTGAATTGCAGGTTGGTGCAAATCGTTCGGAAGATCTCGGCGTACATCGAGCGCGGCGCGTCGCGGACAGCCGTTTCGATCTGCTCGATATCAACTTCTTCGTCATCCACGTCCGGAACCACACCCAACAGCGGAATTCGAAGATGACGCACAATATCCTGCGGCGTGCGAATCGACGTATCGATGAACTCAAGCAGGATGGCGATCCCCACCGCGAACACCAGAGACAGCGCGATTCCCGCCGGGAGCAGGAACACCTGCGGGAAACTGCGCTGGATCGGCGCCATCGCCCGCTCACGCAACTCGACGCGAATCGCCGTGCGCTCGCGTATGATTCTATTCAGTTCGCGTATGTAGCTTGCCACGACCTCACGGTTCTGCTTCGCCAGATCAATGTCCTCCTGCAGAGACACGAACTGCGTCACCAGTTCGTCCATATCCGACAGATAGGCCATCGTGTCCGTCAGCTTCTCCTGCGCCTTCAGCCACGCGTGCTGGGCGTTCAGCATGGCTGTGTTCACCTCCGCGCGCTTATACGCCAGGATCTCCGTCAGCCGACGTTGCTGCTCGTCCGTTAGTTGCCGATTCGTCACCTCCAGGCGCTTCTCGATTTCGCGCACCGACCGGTGGTTACTCCCAAGGTCTTTGCTCGAAATCTCAAGCTGCTGCTCCAGCGCGAACGCCGTATTCGACAGGTAGGCGACCTTGGGATCCAGCGCCACCAACTGCGTATCCTGCGGCGACAACGCCACGCCACCCGGCTGGTTGTAGATGTTGCTAAGCCCCTGTAACTCGCGGAACATCAGTTCGTATTCATTGGCCGTTTCGCGATCCACCGCGTAGTCCAACGCGACCGGATTTTGCCCCGTGCTTGCGAATCCCGGCGGCAATTGCTTGCTAATCCTGGCAAGCTGCAGATCCTTGTCCGCGATCTGCGTCACGATCGTGTTCAGCTCCTCCTCCCACGTCTCCTTCTCATTGCGGAATTCGCTCGTGTTGTGGTC
Organism: Phycisphaerae bacterium; assembly: GCA_029260195.1. Taxonomy (GTDB): domain Bacteria; phylum Planctomycetota; class Phycisphaerae; order UBA1845; family UBA1845; genus OFTM321. Next base: position 2,274 of record JAJDDS010000266.1, on the reverse strand, counting down.
TTTCACACGGTTGAGATACACCGTGACCACCTGGTTCACGATTTTGTGGGGATCGTCAGGACTCCGCGTCGACACCGAAACTTCCAGGAGGTTCGTCCCGCGTTGGGGCGCCGCCTTCACCAAGTCCAGAAAGTCAATCAACTGATCGTCAGAGGGCGTTCGCTTGTACCAATCCGTCCCGCGAACCTCCGCCGTCTTCAGTGCGTCCATCAGCACCTCGGGGCTGGTCGCGAAGTGCGCCTGCGTTAGAATGAACCGATCGAACTCCTTGACGTCCAACGCCTCATCCGCCAACTGCATCGCCTTCGGCTTGTCCGAAATGCACTCCACGAACGCCTCCGCCGGCCACAGCGGAAAATAGAGATACGCCGAAATCCACCCGCCGACAGACAACGCGCTCAGCAGCATGAACACAATGACGATCAGCACCATACGACGACGAATAATCGCCAGAACGTCCTGAATCGTCACGTTGCCCGCCTGCGATCCCCCCGCACGCGCGGTGGCCGGCGCCGGCAGCTCAATGCGTTCGCGTACGGTGGCTGGTATTGTGGTCATGAGGAACTGCTCCCGTCGGTCGCTGACTCGGTCTCGTCTACGAACAGATTACTCAACACCCACCCTACCACTGCGAAAAGCCCCAGCGCGATGGGCAACATGGCGATCCCCAATAGCGCGTGCGGCGTACCGTGCGACAAACTCTCGAAATTGAATCTCTGCCCCAGTGGCTCGTCCTTGAAGACGTGAAGGACACCCGTCGTCGTGACCCGAATCGTATTGCAAAATACCGCGATCGGACCACACGCGATCACCATCACCGCCCGCTGCCAGAACGGACGATCACCGAGGTACGCCATGGCGACGCCCAGCGTCACGAACGCCATCGTCAAACGCATCCCGCTGCACGCCTGCTCCACGTTCAACGAGCTCGCAGTCCCAAGGTAGCTGTAATCGATCACCACACCCGAAACCTCCGTATGAAGGTTCGGGATCATCGACAGCGCCGTCGCCGCCCCGATCGACGCGATCTTCCGCATCGGCATCGTCAAGTCGACGTACAAACCCCCCGGAAGTGGTATCGCGAGTATCAGAAACACGATCGGAAACCACACGATACGCAGCACGGCCCACCCGCACAAGAACAGCGTCAAACCGAGAATCGTCGCAACGAAACACAGGGGACGCGCATACGAAATCGGCGTGACCCAAAGCGTCCAGAAGTAGACCGCCATCGCCCCCAGAATCACAAGAAATCCCGCGTAGTTGAACCGGCGCGTCACCGACGCCAACCGCGCGCTGTGCGCATTCAGAAAGTACACACTGAACAAAGGAACAAGCCAACCGTGCGACCAGTCCGCGTCGTTACGCCACCGGTGAATCACCGTCAAAGACAACGGCCCCCAATCCACGACCACCAGCAACGCCCCCAACAGCCCAGCCTGAATCAACCCGCGCGTCCCGATCGCCTGCGCAAGTGACGGCGTCGCGTCGCTGGAGTATCCTGCCCGAGGCGCAGGGCGATTGGGGGTGGCCGGGGGTGACATAGTCATGACATTGCCGTTACGGGAAGATGCCTGGAACGTTGGGCGCGTCGATATCCTCGTTCTTGAAGAACACTTCCTGCCGGATGAAGCGATAGAAATACGTGATCGATCCACCGGCCTGCGGAATCGTAAAGTTGCGCAATTGAACCAGGAACGGAGCGACCGGGTGCGTCCCCACGTTCACAATGTCGTCCTTTTTCAGGTAGAAGTCCGGGTCCAGACCGGCATAGATCCGATCCAGGTTGACCTGGATCATCTGCTCCTGATCCCCGACCCGGCGGTACACCGTCACCCGATTAGGCCAACCCAGAATGTCCAGACCCGCCGAAGCCGCCACCGCGTTCTTCAGAGTGATCGTCGCACCGCTACGGAACGTAAACACACCCGGACGACGAACGTGCCCAGTCATGTAGTAGAACCCGATATCCCCGCTGTACAGCCGGATCACGTCACCGGCACGCACCACGATGTTGTATCGAGGATCACCCTGCCGAAGCGTATCCGCCGAAATGCGGATTACTCGAACGTCCTGCTGCTCCTCCGCCAGACCCTCCCAGTCAACGGCTGGCAGCATGTCCTCGTCCTGAGACAGCGATTCCAACGCCTCCTGCCCCCGCGTCTCCAACGCCGCCTGCGGACCCACCTCGATCCACTCACCGTTGAGAAAGACCCAGTTCGGAGGGACCCCCGCCTCGTCATGCGCGGACGTCGGCGGCGGAATAGCGGCCGG
>JAJDDS010000265.1 GCA_029260195.1 Phycisphaerae bacterium | reverse complement strand
CGTTTGCGCCACGACCGAATGCGGGCAATTCGGCGCTTGCTGTTTCGTGGAAGCGGAGACCTGCGTTGACGGCGTCACGGAGGAGGGCTGCGTCGGGGCCGGTGCGGAGTACCTCGGCGCTGGATCGCTGTGCGAGACGTCCGTCTGCGGCGCGCCCCGCGGGGCGTGCTGTTTCCCCGGCGGCGAGTGCACGTCCGACGCTCCCGCAGCCGATTGCGGCGCGGCGGGCGGGACCTACCAGGGGGACGGCTCAATTTGCGGAACGACCACCTGTCCCGCACCGCCCATCGGCGCGTGCTGTTTCGAGCAAGGTGGTGCGTGCGCACCCGATGTGATCGAATCCGGATGCACGGCTGCCGGTGGTGTTTATCAGGGTGATGACTCGGAGTGCGGACCCGACACATGCCCGTTGGCAGCGCTCGGCGCCTGCTGTTTCACGAGTACCGGCACGTGCGTCGAACTGGTCGCCGAAGCCGATTGCGCCGAGGTGGGGGCCGACTACCTGGGTGATGGATCCCTCTGCACGACGGCTGACTGCGTCCCGCCCGCGGGTGCTTGTTGTTTCGGTCCCGACCAGTGTGCCGACGCTCCCGAATCCGAATGTGCGGCGGCGGGCGGAAGCTATCAGGGTAACGGTGCGGTGTGCGCGTCCGCGACCTGTCCACCCGCGCCGTTCGGTGCTTGCTGTTTTGTGGATGCAAACGCGTGCGCATCCGATGCGTCCGAGGGAGATTGCGACGCGACGGGCGGGATGTACCAGGGGGACGGCTCGGTTTGCGGCCCCAACACCTGTCCCATTGCGGTGCGGGGGGCTTGCTGTTTCACGGATACTGGCGCGTGCATCGATCTCACCGCCGAACCCGATTGCTTGGAGGCCGGAGGCGAATACCTCGGAGACGCGTCGACCTGCGCGGCGGCAGAATGCGATCCGCGCGTCGGCGCCTGTTGTTTTGCGGCCGGAGAATGCGCTCCGGATGCCGCGGAGCCCGACTGCACAGCAGCCACCGGCGTCTATCAGGGTGACGGATCGGATTGCGACACGGTTGATTGTAGCCACGCACCTGGCGACGCGGACGGCGACGGCGACATCGACCTGACTGACTACAGCCTGTTCGAAGATTGTGCCGCTGGTCCCGGCGTCCCGCCCGACCCAACTCCGCCGACGACGGTCGCGGCGTGCCTCGCAGCGTTCGACTTCGACGCGGATCAGGATGTGGACGTGCAGGATTTTGGAGGCCTGCAGGCGACGTTCACGGGTCCCGGCTGATGGGCCCGGACCAACGGCGTCGCAAATTGCGGGGGCGATTGGTGCTGAAGCGGTGACGTCGCCACCAGTCCGCATCGGGCGGGATCACGCGAACGGCGCTGCGTCAGCCGAGAGGCGCGCCGCCCGCTGTTATCGCCCGCGACCAGGCAAAAACGACCGTCGCGATAGCCGCCGCTCCGGCGGCGTATTGCGTCCGCGCCGAGAGCAGCGCGCGGTCGCCCAGCCGGCTGGAGAGCAACCCCACCAGCGCGCCGCAGCAGAACCCAGCCAGGTGCGCCACGACGTCCGTCCGGACGCCGCCCGCGCCAAGATAGCCCAGCAAGACGCCGCCTCCGACGAGCGGCGTCCAGCGCGCGAGCGAGCGGACTTGAAAGTGCCGGCGCCGGTCCCATGCGTACGCCGCGACAATACCCAGCGCCGCGAAGACCGCGGTGGATGCTCCGATCGACGTGTGCCGCGCGGGCTGAATCCCGGCATTGAGCAAGTTCCCCATCGCACCGGCGGCAAGGATGCTCACCCACCCAACACCCGAGCCAAGAAGCTGGCCGGCGAATAACCCGAAGATGGCGCCCACGACGACGTTCGCCGCCAGATGCGCTGAGTCAGCATGGAGAGTTAGCGCGGTCACCGTGCGCCACCATTCCCCGTTCAGAATCGATTCCGCGTGCGTCTTGCCCACCGCGAACCACGGGACACTGAATGTGCCGCGGTCGTCGAGAATGTCAACGAGCAACACAATGACCACGTAACCGTATACCCCCGGCCATCCGCTCGAGAAGTGAGGAAAAGCGGCTGGGTGTGGCGGCGCAGCGCGGTTTTCGCGCGCATAAGTGTCGAGTTCCGCGATCGCCCGCTCCACATCCCCGGCCGCGACGAGCAGCACGTATTCGCGCGCGTCATGATCCATCTCAAATCTAATCCCCGTCGCCGCCAGAACGAGCGACCGTTCCGAACACGCCCGCTTCGACGGCGAACGGAAAATCACTTCCGGTGGCGATTGCTGTCCATCCATGTCCGCCGATTCTATCGCAAAGCCACGCCGCACGCAGTGGATCGTAGCCAGTGCGTACCCGGGCGTCGCGTGGGGGATGACGGCGGGACGGGAGTGGCCCGACGAATCAGGCGGCGAAGCGCAAGGCAATCGATCTAAGGGGAGAAGGAAGTCGAGTACACCAGGGCATTCATCGTCCCGAGCGATTGCGTCAACCGGGGGCGAACGGCGTTCGGTTCTCGCAATACTGATCGCCGGTCTCGGGAGAGCTTCCAAGCAGCAATGGGTGCTTTCCTGCAATCAGACTCTTCTACTGCCCCAGCGGTTGCCAGTAGATCTGCACGTGTTGAGGCTGATTCTGGGCCGCGTCTCGGACGGCGGACACTTTCCAAACTTCGCCGATGCGCACGGGCATCGTGAAACCGTTCGTCCGCACTGGAAAGTCCGACCCTACGACGGAATTCACCGATGCCGCCACCAACGCCGTGCCTCCGATCCAACCGTGGATCTGGAATAGGGCATTCGGGATCGAAACCGTCGCCTTCGCGATCACGAACCCGTCGCTGGCAGCGGCGCCCTCCGCAAGGAAGTAATGGGTTTCCGGTTGGGGCGGCTGGTAGATGTTGGCGTAAAGAAGCGTCCGGGCGCCAAACAGCCTGACGGTTCCGTGCACGTCTACGTTGGGACTCTGACACAACGGCCCGCACACCTGCGAAGCCCAATCTTGTCCGAATTGCACACAGCTCAAGTCCCATTCCACGGTACAGCATCCGGTCAATTCGGCGCATACCATGTCGGCGCACGCAGCGTCGTCACAACCGGGACCTTCGTGGGCGTAGCAGCAATCCGACGGATCCGCCAACACGGTCTCAACGGTAAGCACATCTCCGATCTTAAGCGACCCCTCGACGTGCAACGTGGACTGGGGGGCTACCGTGCCCACGCCCACGAGCTCGCCACCGGACATCGCGTACAACAGTCCATTGTTGATCGAGAGATCGTCGGAGACCTTCGCATCCGTGTGGCTGTGACTGTCGTCAAGCACGACGATTGCGTCGAAAACGCCCGCAACATCGCCGCCGAATTCTGAGGTGGTGATCACGTCATCCGCCTCGTCACGATCCCAATTGTCGAAGCCGACACCCCCGACGGGACCTCCCGTCTCCAACC
>JAJDDS010000264.1 GCA_029260195.1 Phycisphaerae bacterium | reverse complement strand
CACCTGGATGGACGCATGGATTTCGACATGGATGGCTATGAGGGTCGGGCCTGCGCCGGTGAACTCGAGGGTATCAACGCGTCACTTACCGAGCGGTTCGGCGTCAACCTCGGGCCGCCCCAATATACCTGGAAAAACGATCCGATCCGCAACGCCAAAGGGGCCCGCGATCTGCCGACCAACACCGCCGCACCGCGGCGCCCGTAGGAGGTTCACATGAATAACAATCAGACAACCAATATGGACGATTGGCTCCGCGCCGCGCACCGCGAGGCCGGCTTTCGAAACGGGCTGATTCTCGACGGTAACGTCAAGGACATGTTCTTCGACTCCCACGATCAGCAATACCTAACTCTGCCCGAGCTACTCGTCCGCAGCCTCCGGCGTGACCGAACATTGGGGTTTACCATCGCCGGCGTATGGGATCAGGCCGACGGCCTGCGATTCCCTGATGGCAGCAGCGCCCGACGCTTCAACGACGCACTATCAGGCAATCCGCGCAGCAACCAGGTGCACGGCGATGGCTCCAGCGATTACGACGTCGGCGATGATGCGATCGGCCGGACCGATTCGGGCGGCGGAGTCTACCACAGCCCACGCGAACTCGTGCCGGCGGTGCGTCGCGTGCTGCAAAGCAACACAGAGCGCCCGCTGTTCGTGTTGGACTGGACCCACCTGCTGGTCAGCCAGCCGACGCATCTTTCCGACGAAGAACGACACTGGATCATCCAGGCCGCCAAAATGCTCGTCGGCCCGGCTATCGTGCCGATGGACAGCGACAGCATCCGTACGCCGTCGGGCTTGGTCATCTTGATCACGGCCGACCTCAGCGCCGTGCCGCTGGCCCTCTACCACAACGACGCCCGCGTCCGAGTCATGGCCATCCCCAAGCCGTCGGCGCAGCGGCGGCGCGCCTTCTTCACGCGACACGCCGACGATCTGCGCAGTGAACGCCCGAGACAATCCACCGACAGCTCGGACGCGCAGCCGTCGAGCGACCACGATCGCATCGCCGACACCTTCACGGACCTCACCGACGAGCTGACATTGGTCGATCTCCGCCAGATAATCGGCCTATCCAAACGCACCGACGCTCCGCTGCCTCCCCCTCGCCTGATGAACCTCTACCGACTCGGCGATCAGCGCTCGCCCTGGGAGGAGATCGACGAGGAGCGGATACGGAGAGCCGAGGAACTCCTGAAGGCCAGGGTCATCGGCCAGGACCAGGCCGTTCGCCACGCCGCCACGATGCTGGTCTGCGCTTACATGGGGATCTCCGGCCTGCAGCATTCCGCAAAGCGGACCAAGCCCAAGGGCATTCTCTTCATGGTTGGGCCGACCGGCGTCGGCAAGACCGAACTGGCCAAAGCCATCGCGGAATTGATTTTTGGCGACGAGTCATCCTGCATCCGGTTCGACATGAGCGAATACGACCAAGAGCACAACTCGCAGCGATTGGTCGGAGCTCCGCCGGGCTATGTCGGCTTCGAACAGGGCGGTGAACTGACCAACGCTGTCCGCCGTCGGCCATTCTCCGTTCTGCTGTTCGACGAGGTCGAGAAAGCTCACCCCCGCCTGTTCGACAAGTTTCTTCAGATCCTTGAGGACGGGCGCCTCACCGACGGCCGCGGCGATACGGTGTACTTCTCACAGTCCGTCATCATCTTTACCAGCAATATCGGTTCGAGCAGCATGCCCGACGTCACCAGCGATCCGGAAGTCGTGCGTGATCATTTTCGGCGATGCGTCGAGAACCACTTCAAGAACGAACTCAAGCGGCCCGAACTGCTCAATCGTATCGGTCACAGCAACATCATGCCCTTTGACTCGATCATGGATCCCGAACATCGTCGCCGGATCCTCGACCGCAAGATTGAACCGTTGCGCGCCGATCTTCGGGAACGCTTCGGTGTCGAGCTACGCCTCTCCGAGGAGCTACTCGCGCGCTACCTTGACGCCGCAAGGAGCGACCAGGGCGGGCGCGGCTTGGTCAACGCCCTGGAAAGCGATCTTCACGGACCCCTCGGCTGGTATCTGTTCAACCACAGCCAGCAGTTGCGGCGCGGGCGAGTACTCTCCGGATACCTCGACGATGATGCAGTTCAATTCGAGTTGGGAGAGCAGTGACGATGCCCGTGCTACTAAACGTCGCGAGCATCAAGCCACGATCCCGCGCAAACGGACCGGGCGTGCGCTCTGTTGTATGGGTTCAGGGCTGCACCATCGGGTGCCCCGGATGTTTCAACCCACACACGCACGTTCACGTACGCAAACATCTTTTTGATCCGGTCGTACTCGCTGGTCGCCTTTGTCAAATCCCGGATACGGACGGAATCTCAATCTCCGGCGGCGAGCCGTTTGAGCAGGCCAAGGCATGTGCGGTTCTCGCAGAGTCGGTGCGTCGCTGCGGGCGTTCCGTTGTCGTCTTCACGGGTTTCAGTTTCAGACACCTGCGGGAGTCCACGGGTAGCGAGATTCGTCGGTTTCTCGCGGCGATCGATCTGATCATCGCCGGCCCGTACGTGGCAAGCCTGAGTTCGGGTGCGTCGTCATGGCGAGGAAGCACCAATCAGACGGTGCATGCGCTCACGGACCGACTTGCACTTGTTCAAGGCGAAACATTCGCCGCAGAGTTGACCGTCGAGGTCTCCGTTGACGGCGTGACGAGTCGTGCCACCGGATTTCCGCGCAATCAGGACCTCGAGTGGTTTGATGAACTCATTCGCGCAACTTATTCGGAGTCCGAACCGAGCCCAGCTCCAGCGGGCGATGAGGGTCACGGCGGAACGGGGAGTCCGAGCAAGTGGTCGTGAAGTGAGATGAACCATGTGTTTCATCGTTGGTCGAGTTTTCTTTAGAGGAGAATTAAAATGACGCAGCAAGTACCCCAACGCCCCGTGCGCGAATTCCGCATGGGCAAAATCCAGATCGCTATTTGGGAGAACCGTCACCAGGATGACCGCCAGACCATCGTTCGTCACTCGGCGACGCTCACGAAGAGTTTCCGTAATGACAAGGATGAGTGGCATGAAACCGGCACCTTCTTCGCGGGCGACCTGCTCCGCTTATCCCTGCTTGCGCAGCGCGCCGCCGAGTGGATCGACCTAAGGGAGGCCGAGCCAGCACGTGCATCGAACAAAACGTAACCCAGTTTTTACACATCATGTCGCTTCCATCTTGCCCGCTGGCTCAGCCGGTGGGCTTTTTCAATGTGACAGAACGCGTACGCGAAGGATTCCGTGCGGTTCTCCAGTTTCAACAATTGGACATTGGGCTGCAGCTCTCACTCGTTCTGATTGCCGGGAAGCCACGTTCCGCTCGAAACCGGGTCGGCGTTCTCAAGCTAGTCACTGAGCAATCATGCACGCGCCACTGGTGTGGGCCGCGAAGCCTCTAAACTTGTGTTGTTTATTCCGGTCAAAGGAGTAAGACGATGCGCAAGATCGAAACGTACGACCGTTTCCATCGACATTTCCGTGCATGGGCGGACCGTGAGATTGATAGCCTCTTGGCGCTCGGAAGACCGGGCAACGGCAAGTCGTCCGCGTACAGGCAGGTGCTCGGCAATCGTAGTTACCACCTGTTCTCCGCCCGGAAATCCCCGCTGCAAGTGTACTGCGAGCTTTATGATGACCCCGATTCGCCGGTGGTCTTCGATGACATCTCGGCCCTTTTGGTCGACAACAACTTCCTCGACATGCTCAAGAGTCTTTGCGAGACCGGTCAGAAGATCATTCGCTGGGGCACGACGACATCGAAGCTCGAAGGTCGCAAGACAAGCTTCGCGTCCACATCACCGGTCCTCATCGTTCTGAACAAGATTCCCGACAAGAATCCGGACGTTCGAGCCGTCCTCGACCGTTGCGACGTGATCCAGTTTGAACCAACCAAGACGGAGATCATCGGGCGGATGCGCGAGATCTTTCCCGAAGATCGTCACCTGATTGACTTGATGGCGGAACTGCCCGTATTGCCGACGCTACGAACGCTGATCAAGGCACGGCAGTGGGCTCGATCCACTCATCTCGACCTGTTGGAAGAGCTGTTCGCCGAGTGTGGCGTTCCCGGTCCGGTGAGCACGCTTCTCGAGATCATGCGCACCCAACCCGAAACCGAATGGCTGCCAAAGTACATCGAAGCGACGAGCTTAACCGATCGGACCTACCGGCGGCACAAATCCATCGCGCGCGAGATTCTCGCATGTCGCCAATCCGTATGATCATGTCCAAATGTCCGATCTCGTGGCGGTCGACGAAACTGAGATCCCCGCTGGTCACGCGCGCGTCATCCGTTCGTAACGGTGGATAGACTTCGATGTGCAATAATCCTCGGAGAAAGCGAGGAGAAGCAATGGTTCAGATTTCAGCGATAGAGTGGACGGAAGTTACCTGGAATTGCGTACGTGGTTGCTCACCATATTCGCCGGGATGAGCCCACTGCTATGCCGCCAGGTTGGCGGCACGCTTCAGTGGACCGGGGCTTGCCTACGAAGGACTGGCAAAGATGACGCCTTCGGGGCCGCGATGGACCAAAGAGGTTATTTGTGTCGAATCCAAACTCTT
>JAJDDS010000263.1 GCA_029260195.1 Phycisphaerae bacterium | reverse complement strand
GTAGTCGGTGTCGTCACGAAGATCGCCGGTACCGGCCATCTTAAACGATTCCGGCTTGTCCACGGGCAGTTGGAGATTCTGTTGCAGGTATTTCTGGAGCCCGGGCAGCTTGAAGGCGTTCCCGAGTCCAATGACTCGTTTCAGCTCGGTATCGCGATGGGTGGAGCGGTAGAACCCGAGCGATCTGGAGAGTTCCTGGACGAACTCGGCGAACACGGGCCTCATGGCCTGAAAGACCTGGCGTGCGTACTTGCTCGAGGCAGCGGTTCGTTTCAGGTTTTCCGCTTTTGCGAACGTCAGTTTGAATGATTTTACGAGCGCGTCGGTGAACTTGTTTCCGCCGAGTGGGATGGTTCGTGTCCACAGGTCGTGGCGCGTCGCGACGATGAGGTTGGTGTTGTCGGCTCCGAGGTCGAGGAGCACGCTGGCACCGTCTTCAAGGCGTTGCTCGAAATGCATGGCGTTGAAGAGCGCCAGCGGGGCGGCTTGGACGGCGACGGGTTCGATTCCGGACTGCTCGAACGGGAGGAGGTAGTCCCGGATCAGATCTCGCTTGATGGCGAAGATGCCGACCTCGACGTCCGGCGAGTCATCCTCCTGGAACGTCTGGTAGTCCCAGACCACCTCGTCGAGGTCGAACGGAATTTGCTGGTCGGCTTCGTATCGCACGATGTCCGGGATACTCTTGGCTTCGACCGGGGGGAGCTTGCTGAACCGTGCGAGGGTGTGTTGCCCGGGAACGCCGACGACGATCCTCTCTTTGGTGATGTCGTGTTTGGCTTGGAAGCGTTCGAGGGCTTCGGAGATAACCTGAAACTGGTTTCCCTCGGCGTCGGACATCATGTTGGGGTGTTCGATGTACTCGGCGTTGACCACCTCGACCTTCCCGTCCGCCCCGGGGCGCAGCTTGATCGCTTTGAGCGCGCACCTGCCGACGTCGATGCCCCAAACCGCTACCGGACCCGCCATGACCTGCTCCTTGTCGCTTCGCCCGTCACCAGGATCAGCCCCGTTTCACCGCCCACTCCCGCGCCAGTATCCGCCATGTCACGGCCACTGTAAAGCGGCGGCGTTCGCGGGGCTCGTGGGCGGGTGTGACTATCAATTGTGGGATCAGGCTGCGGCCGATTGCCACCAGCGGTCCCATTGGCCGGATTCTCGAAGAGCGGCGAGGGTCATGAGGGCTTCGGCGTTGGCCGGGTCCCGTTTCATGCCCGTACGCTTGAGCCGCAAGGTCAGGTTCTTGCACATGGCTTCGGTGATGCCTGAGCCGATGTCCCAACCCTGGGACAGGGCAATCGGGTATTCCACCATCTCCCACGGCTCTGTGATGTAGTCCCGCAACACGCGCAGTCGCCTCTTCTTGGGGAGGATTCGGGGGACACACACTTGGGAGTTTGGCGGACCGCTCCTCCGCAGTACTCGATTGACCGCCCAAGTGTTCAGCGATCTGCTGCACGAACGCACCATCGCCCTGGTCTAAGCCGCAACCGTGTCACGTCGCGTTACGGATCGCACTCCAAGCAAGCGTCGATTCCTTCAAAGCAATCGATGGGTCCGCATGGCGGCGTGCCAGGCTCACAAAGTGAAGTCGCAAAATTGCACGTCGATGTGCCGTTGCCAAACAGCCCGTCCGTAGCCTCGCATTGCGTGTCCGAGTCAAGGGTGGCGCGCCGCCCTTAACGTTGAGCCCGCCTCGTTACTTTCGAAAAGACAGTTGGTGATCGCCGGAAGAACATCCACGCAATCGATGCCCCCGCCAACGCCCGCGGCGAGGTTCTCGCGGAAGACGCAATCACTGATGGTCGGTTCGCCGCTGGCGTTCATCATGCCCCCGCCGAATCCGGCGTAGTTTTGATAGAACGTGCAGTTCCGCACCGCGATGATGGAGTTCTCGTTGAGCAGCCCTCCGCCGTGCGTCCCGTTCGCATACCCGCAGTAGATGGTGAACCCGTCGATCGCGGTTTCGTAGGGCGGTGGGTCGGCGTTCCCGACGTTCGTGGCGGTGACGACGTGGTAGCTGTTCTCGACCCGTACACCGTCGTCGGCCCAACCGGTGCCGAAGTCGCCGTCATCTCTGTTGAGATCGCCGCTGAGAATGGTCTCGTACAGCGCGATGTCACGGGGGGCGCCGGGGTCGCTGCACCCGGTGTCAGGGAATTCCGCTCCATTGAGAGAAAGTCCCGCCACGCGCGCGATGCAGTCGCCTTGCCGCGTGCGGCGCACGGGCTACACTGCGTCCCAAGATGGCTGTTCCGCTGCTACTGACAACCCTGCTGGCCGTCGGGTCCGACTCCCGGCTTAGCCGCGTCGATCTGGATGGCGCGTCGTACTTCGTGGATCAGGCGGTCGATGCGCGTGCCGGCGACTCGGCGCCGCTGGTGTTCATTCTGCACGGGACGAACACTGGGGCGATCGACATCATCAAGTTCTGGAAGGGCTTGACGTTCGGGCTGCCGTGTACACTGGTCGCGCCGCGCGGATCGGGTCCGGGTTGGAATGACGGTGATCTGGCGACCCTGGCGCGCGTCCTCGCCGATGTTCAAGCCAACGTCCCGCACGATCCCGACCGGGTTCTGCTGACCGGGCACTCGGCTGGCGGCGCGATGGCGATGCACCTGCTCTACAACGAGTCGTTCCCTGCGACGGCGGCGTTGGTGACTGCGTGCTACGTCCCGCCGACGGTCACTGCGGATGGGCTTCGGTCGCGCTCGGACGTTCCGCTTTTCTACGCGGTGGGGCGACACGACATCAACCGTCAGCGCATGCGTGAGGGACTTGTCCTGCTCCAGACCAACGCGGTGCGCGTCACGATGCGCACGCCGGACATCGGCCACGTGCTCGATGTCGCCACGACGCAGTCGGGGCTTGGCTGGTTCGAAGATCGCTGCCGCGCGGCGGTCGAGACTGACATCGCTCGTGCCCGGTCCAACCCGGGCGTCGGAGCTGAGTTCGTCGCGCCGCTGGTTAAGTTGGAATCCGTTGTGCGCCACCGGCGATACCATTTTCCCGACCAGGTTGCCCGCGCGGCGGAACTCGTCGAACGGCTTCAACTCACGGGCCGCCGGCAACTCCTGCTGGCGGGCGGACACGAAACTGCGGAGCGCTACGCGACCGCCCGCGGCGTACTGCTCGAGGTGGAGGAGCGGTACGGCGTCTCATCGCTCGCAGGCGAAGCGGAACGGCGACGATTCGAGCTTGAACGGCGACCGGAACTCGCGGAGGTGCTGCGCCTGGAGCGGCGTACCGAAGACGAACGTGATGCGAATGACCGCTGGCGGCGCGTCGAGACCGCCATTGCGGACGGGCGGATCGACGACGCCGACAGCGAATGCCGGGCGTTGATCGCGGGACACCCCCGAACCGCGGCAGCCGCCAAGGCAAGAGTCCGCCTCGACGCATTGAGAAAACCGGAGGATCCCTCGTGAGCCAAGAACCGCTGCGTATCCACATCACCACAGATCCCATGTTCGCCGAGAACGGTTACACGATATTCATGCGGGACGGTGGACCGTGTTGGATCATCGACCCCGGCTTGCCTCCGCAAGCCGACCAGATTTCCGCGTTCGTCGCCAAGCACCAGCTCCGGCCCGAGGCGATTATCCTGACGCACGCCCACGGCGATCATATCGCGGGCGTCGATGGGGTTATTGCGGCTGTTGGTGATCTGCCGGTTCACTTGGCGGAACCCGAATGGCCGATGCTGCGCGATCCCTGTGAGAACCTCTCCGCGGCGATCGGCGCGCCGGTCACCGTGGCTGCGGAGGACGTTCGGGATCTGGCGGTCGGGGCGGAGTTGCAACTGGACGGGACGCGCTGGCTTGTGGGTGACGTGGCGGGGCACTCCCCGGGTGGGAGGAGTTTGTACTGCGCGGAGCAAGGAATCGTGATCGTCGGCGACGC
>JAJDDS010000262.1 GCA_029260195.1 Phycisphaerae bacterium | reverse complement strand
ACGACGGGTCCGACCGGTGAAATCGGCCAGTCGCGCGTGATGATCGAGTTCGCATCGCCCACGGGCGACCCCAACGCATCGGTCGTCGCGCAGTTCCAACTCGTCCGCGAGCAGGGGTACTGGCGGGTGGCACAGGTCGGGTACGTCAAGGGGGTCCGCCACTTGAACCCGGACGTGCTGAACAGATTCGCGCGGTCGTCGACGACCGGTTCGGGATAGGCGGCGGAGGGGCCGACAAGGAGCGGGGCGATGGAACCTGAGACGATCACCGTCAAGGGAGCGCGCGAACACAACCTTCAGAACGTCAAGCTCGATCTGCCTCGAAACAAACTGATCTGCTTCACCGGTGTGTCGGGCAGCGGCAAGAGCAGCTTTGCGTTCGACACCCTCCACGCCGAGGGACAACGGCGATACATCGAATCACTCAGTTCTTACGCCCGTCAGTTCCTTGGGCAAATGTCCAAGCCGGACGTCGACCAAATCACCGGCCTCAGCCCAACGATTTCGATCCAGCAGAAATCCAGCGGCTGGAACCCGAGGAGCACGGTCGGGACGGTCACGCAAATCTACGACTACCTGCGTGTGCTTTTCGCTCGGGTGGGGACGCAGCACTGTCCGCGGTGCGGCAAGCCCATCACCGCCCAAACCCGGGATCAGATTCTCGGGCAGATCATGTCGCTGCCATCCGAATCGAAGCTGCTCGTATTAGCCCCCGTCGTGCGACAGCAGAAGGGCGAGTATCGCGACTTGTTCGAGGACATGCTCAAACGTGGCTACGCCCGGGCGCGGGTCGACGGGCGCGTGGTGTCGCTGAGCGACGACCCGATGCTCGACCGGTTCTCGAAACACGACATCGAGATCGTTGTCGATCGTATCACGCTGAAGGACTCCGTGCGGTCACGCCTGGGGGAGGCGGTGGAGAACGCGCTCGAAATGGGCGACGGTACGCTGATCGTCGCACCGGCTGACGATGAGCCAACGTCGAAACGCCGGAAACGGTCGCGGAATGATCTGCTGCTATCATCGCGATACGCCTGCACGGACTGCAACCTGAGCTTCGAGCCGCCGAGCCCGCAGATGTTCAGCTTCAACTCGCCGACGGGGATGTGTCAGACCTGCGATGGGATGGGGACGCGATACGACTTCGTGCCCGAGTTATTAACGCCGAGCCCGAAGAAGTCCTTCCTCGGTCTGGCCATCGAGCCGATGCGCACCAAGATCGGCAAATGGCGGCGACATATCTACAAGGGCGTGGCCGACGCGCTGGATTTCCAACTGACGACGCCGTGGAAGGACCTGCCCCCCAAAGCGCGGCAGGCGCTTCTCTACGGGACCGGTGACACACATTTGACATTCGAGTGGCGGTGGTCGGGCGGGATATGGCGTCACGGCGGGACGTTCGACGGTGTGATCGCGGAGTTGTGGGAGAAATACCGCAAAGCCCGCTCGTCAATGGTGCGAGCCTACTACGAAAAATACATGCGCCGGTCGCACTGCTCCGATTGCGACGGGGCTCGGCTGAACACGCAGGCGCTGGCCGTCCGGCTGGACGGGCAGACGATCGTGGATTGCGTGTCGATGTCGATCGCCGAAGCAGCTGAGTTTTTCGCAAGTATTCAACTGAATGACATCCAGCGTTTCATCGCCGAGGAAGTGTTGAAGGAGATTCGGGCACGGTTGTCGTTCTTGACCGATGTGGGTTTGCACTATCTGACGCTGGACCGGACGGCTCCGACGCTCTCGGGCGGCGAGTCGCAGCGGATTCGGTTGGCCTCGCAGATCGGGTCGGGCTTGGTGGGCGTGTTGTACGTTCTGGACGAGCCAAGCATCGGCCTGCACGCCCGCGACAATCGTCGTCTGCTCGATTCGCTACTGCGGTTGCGGGACATGGGCAACACGGTCGTCGTCGTAGAGCACGACGAGGAAACCATGCGCAGCGCCGATATGATCGTCGACTTCGGTCCTGGGCCCGGCGTCAAAGGCGGACACGTCGTCGCGGCGGGCGACTTGGACGCGATTCAGAAATCGAAGAAGTCCGTGACCGGACGGTACTTGAGCGGACACGACCGAATCGACGTCCCCGCGAACCGTCGACCAATCGAACGTCCCTCAACTCCCCCATCGTCGAAGTTGTTTAGCGACGTCGCGTGCGTCGGCAAGACCGTCGCACGCGACGGTGCAAAACCGGGGAAGTCGCGCGGTCGGATCACTCGGAAGGTGAAACGACAATGATCATCGCGTTCCATATCACGTGGACGACGTACGGTCATTGGTTTCCCAATGATCCGCGCGGATCGTGGTCTAGTGAAGTTTGGGAACCGAGACTCGCGACCGTCCGGGGATTGGACAATGGTCAGCGCGTCATGGGTCCTCGTCCCGTCGCAAAACCGGAGCTGCAGGAGTTCCTCGACTCGGCGCGTCCCACATTGCGATTCAAGACCATCAACCTGGGTCCCCCGGAGCGACGATTGGTCGCGGACACATTTGGCGAGATCACGTCCGCCATCGACTTGACCATCCGCGCGTGCGCGATCCTGACCAACCACGTACACATCGTTTTTGAACGCCCGCGCACATCCTTCGAGCGTGTCGTCAACCGTCTCAAGGGACGATCATCTCAGACCATCCGCACTTCCCGCGGAATCCCCGGGACGATCGACCGCCGCGAACGCGTCCCAATCTGGTCTCAGGGATACTGGTGTCGCTATATCGACAACGAGGGCTACCTCGCGCGGGCGATCCGGTACGTGGAGCGCCACAAGGATGCGAGATTACGCTGATGGAAAAACCCGACCATCAAGACGTCCATCGCGATCGTCGAATGCAGGTATTCCTGACCCAGGCGCGTGGACCGGTCCGCAACGGCAATCTGCTACGCCAAGCGGTTGATCGCGCGCTGAGAATGACGGCGCTGCGCAATGAGGGTATGGAAGGCAAGCTCATGGACGACGCGCTCGTCGACACGCTGAAACTCGTAACCGACGGTCTGGACGAACTCGGAATCACATACGCGGTCACGGGCTCGGTGGCGAGCAGCCTGCACGGCGAAATCCACTCGACCATCGACGCCGACCTGATCCTGATCGCGTCACCGGAAAACGCAGCCCAACTGAGTGACCTGCTGGGGCCGCGGTTCTACGCACCGGGAGACATGTTGGCGGACGCGGCGCGGAATCGGACGATGACCAACGTCGTGGACAATCTTCAGGGGTTCAAGGTCGACTTGTCCTTCGTCGGCGACGACCCCTATCTGCGACAGGTTTTGCGGCGTCGCGTGCGACGCCCGATCGGCGACGGTCAGCCCGAATTCTGGTTTGTTACTCCCGAAGACGTGATCCTGATGAAGTTGATCTGGCGCAAAGACTCGCAGTCCTCAAAACAATGGAATGACGCGTTGAGCGTGGTCACAGTTCACGGCGCGCGATTGGACTGGAGGTACCTATTCCAAGAGGCGCGTGGGCTCAATTTGGTCGAGGACTTGACCGCACTGCGGGACGAAGGGGGAGTATAGGACCGGATGGGGAAGCGACGCGCGAAAACCCGCTGGAATACCGCCACACCCGCGCGGGACAACGGTCTCGCCTGGCTCACCGTCGTCGGTGCGCGGCGGAACAATCTCAAGAGCGTCGACGTCGGTGTTCCACTGGGGCGGTTTGTCTGTGTGACGGGGGTCTCGGGGAGCGGGAAAAGTTCGCTGGTCAACGACATTCTGCGCGAACGGCTGGCGCGGGATTTGAACGGGGCTGAGAAAGTCAACATCGGGGAACACGACGACCTGCTCGGATCGGAACAACTCGACAAAATCGTCGACATTGATCAGACGCCGATCGGGCGCACGC